>CBDULQ010000033.1:0-21254 GCA_965368115.1 uncultured Gammaproteobacteria bacterium
CTTTTCTAATGCATTTAATAAGATATGTCGTTGAGCAGGGCCTTTCCCAGGGCGCTATGGGCGGACAATTCGGCGCGCCGACCACCGTTTTCATAGCTCAATACACACAGTAGGTCGGCCGCCGGCAAATAGCCCTGTGCCCGCTCCGGCCATTCCACCAGACAGATGGCCTGGCCGTCGAAATAATCGCGACCACCCGCGTATTCCAGCTCATCCGGATCCGCCAGGCGATACAGATCAAAGTGATAAATCGCCTGCCCGTTGATGACATAGGGTTCGACCAGGGTGTAGGTCGGGCTCTTCACCGCGCCCTGATGGCCGAGCTGATGCAGGAATCCGCGCACCAGGGTGGTTTTGCCCGCACCCAGGTCACCCTGGAGATACACCACCAGCCCGGCCGAAGCATGACGCGCCAGCTCCGCGGCCAGCGCCAGCTGCTGCTGCTCGTCGGCCAGGAACCAGCTGCGTCGCTCAACGTTCACGCCCATTCTCCGCTTCGCCGGATCGGGCATTCATCAGTTCGCGGAGCGGCGCGAACAGGTCGCCGGCCAGCAACCCCAGTTCGCCATCTCGAGCCGCCAGATCGCCGGCTCGCGCATGCACCACGACACCCAGTTCCGCCGCCAGGGGCGCGGCATAACCCTGCGCCAGCAGACTGCCGATGATACCGGACAGCACATCACCCATGCCCGCCGTGGCCATACCCGGGTTGCCATAGGCACAGACTGAAGGCACCTGCTGGGGGGCCTGGATAATGGTGCCGCAGCCCTTCAGTACACTGGTACCGCCATAGCGCTTCTGCAGCCGCTGTGCCGCAGCATAACGATCCTGTTGCACCTGCTGCGCAGGCTCGTCGAGCAGGCGCGCCGCTTCGCCGGGATGCGGCGTCAGAATCCAGTCGTTGCGCGCCGCCTGCTGGGTACTGAGCAGATTCAGGCCGTCCGCGTCGATCAGTTTTGGGGGTTCCGCATCGAGCACCTGCTGGAGCAGACGACGTCCCCAGTCACCCTGCCCCAGACCGGGACCGATAACGATGGCACTGGCCTGCTCCAGCAGATGCTCGGGAATATCCTGCTCCACCGACCACATCATGATCTCCGGCCGCCCGGCCAGAATCGCCGTGCGATGCGCTTCACGACTGCATACCGAAACCATGCCGCAACCGCTGCGCAGGGCTGCTTCCGCAGCCAGCCGAATGGCTCCGGCCATGCCGTGATCACCACCGACCAGCAACAGGTGGCCGAACCGTCCTTTGTGGCTGTTGCGAGGACGCGCGCGTAGATGCCGTTGCTGATCGTCCCAGTGCAGCAGACGTGCTGCCACGGGAACCGCTTCGAAAGCCTCCTCGGGTACATCCAGACCGGCAAAATAAAGTTCGCCGCAACAATCCGCCGCATCGTTGGTGAGCAGGCCTTTTTTCATGGCGATGAAGCTGACCGTCATCTGCGCACGGATCGCCTCACCCATGATGCTGCCACTGTCCGCGTTGAGTCCGGAGGGCACATCCACCGCAATCACGGGTACCGGATGCGCATTGATCTGTTCGATCAACTTCAGCCAGTCGCCCGTCACCGGACGCTGCAGACCGGTGCCCAGCAGCGCATCGATCACCAGGTCGTAGTGATCCAGTTGTTGCTCGTCGAAACGTGCCGGTTGTCGACCCAGCGATTTCCAGTCCTGGTAAGCCTGTTGCGCATCGCCTTTGAGATCACGAGGATCGACCATACTGACCACATGAACATCCATGCCCGCCTGGATAGCCAGTCGCGCCACCACATAACCGTCACCCGCATTGTTCCCGGCACCGCAACAGACCAGCATGCGTTTGGCCAGCGCATAGTGTTGCTGAATCAGATCGAACACCGCATTGCCGGCGCGTGACATCAGACTGTAGCCGGCGATATTGCAGCGCGCTATGGCATTGCGATCGATCTGCCGTGACGACTCGGCACTGTATAAATCCACCGGGATACGTTGTAACACCTGATCCATTACTGTTTTGTCCTGTCGCGTTGATCGAACCTGATGGCCTGCCATACATTACGCACATCCACATGCTGTTGTTTCATGATCAGGGTGATGGCGATTTCCTCGACGGCGGCCAGTGCGCTAAGCAATGCCGCCAGTATAAACGGCCAGGTCAGAATGTCGGCGAACAGCAGAACGTAACTCACCATGGTGGTGGCCACCGCCAGTTTGACGGTCCAGGTATGATAACTGGTCAATGATTTGAATTTGATTAAACCCACCAGCACCGGCAGGGTGAAACTCACGATGATGGTGATGAAAAAAGGCAGTTCACGAATCACGATATCCGGCCACAACACCCAGGCCGATACAGCCATGGTGGAATACACGATAAAGTCACCCCAGCTATCCAGCCGTGAACCCAGTTCGGTAATCTGATTGAGATAACGGGCCAGAAAACCGTCCAGCACATCAGTGAACACGGTAAAGATCAAAGTTGCCAGAAATAACATCGGCTGTTGCGCAACCGCCAGGGCCAGCAACACCGGTGCCAGCAACACGCGAATCAGACTGACCAGGTTGGGCAGATTGTAGATATCCTGATTTCTTTTCATAACTTGTGCGGATTCAGTACGGCGTACGGCGAATCCCCAATCGATATGCGACCGTCGATAGTAATAACTCGAGAATAATAAATGCCAGCACCAGGATTACAACATCTTTCGAATCCAGCGCAAAAGCGGACATCATCAACAAAGCGGGAAATAATGATTCGGGCACCTGGTCCAGCAACGGCGCCATGGCGCTGCTACGTAAACCCAGCCGTCGTTTGATGAAACTGGAACATAAATCACCTGCCAGCGCGCCGGCAGCTACCTGCACACCGATCAGACACTCATAACCCATCAGCATCGCCAGTCCTGCGGTCAACACGACCGAGCTGGCCAGACCACGCCAGGTTTTGCTGTTACCGAGCAGGCGCCGTCCATCGATAAAACGAAAACCCAGATCCACCGGCCAGTTGAATTTATGTCCCATCAGACGATGGGCAATCACCGGTACACCGTTGGCAAATACGATGAGAATCAGCAACTGAATAAACGGCAATGACACCCGCACTCCTTTTTGGACAAGCATAACGCCGAGTCGGGCCGGAAAGGAACTGATTTAATCGATTTGGGAAATAGAGCGAAACAGAAAATGACAGGATGAATAAGCGAAACGGTTAGCGGCTTCCTTGCCGTATCAGATGATCTTGACCTGATTGCGTCCTTCGTTTTTGGCGGCGTACAGTGCCTGATCCGCACGATCGAACAGAACATCCACGGTGTCACCTTTAGCCAGGCAGGTCAGTCCGATACTGACGGACACATTGATCGCCTCCTGTTGCGTCTGGACTTTGCTTGCGCTGACGTTTTCCAGGATGCGGTCTGCAATGTCACCGGCGACGTCGCAATCTGCGTTGTTCAACAACACCACGAACTCTTCTCCGCCGAAACGGAATAACTGATCAGTGTTGCGGATGCTTTCACGAATTTGTTGCGCCACATTTTTCAGCACTTCGTCTCCCGCACTGTGACCGAAGCGATCATTCACCTGTTTGAAGTGATCGATATCGATAACCAGAATCGAGAAATTCTGTTTGCTGCGCTGTGCCAGATTGATTTCTCTGGTCAACGCGGCATCGAAAGTGGAACGATTGTTGACACCGGTCAGCGGATCGTAGTGTGCAGACAGGGTCGCCTTGCGGTATTGAATCGAGTTACGCAGCGGGTATAGCAGGCTGCACAACAGATTCTCCAGTAACATGAGTTCCGATTCGCTGAACTTGCGACCTCGGTAAAGACGCAGCACACCCATATCGAATTCATCGATGTTCAGGCGATATTCGCAATGATGGCCTTTCTGGCGATCACGCACCAGACTGACTTCCGGCTCATCGAGCTGATAGCTGAAACCGTCGAAGACCAGGTAGCTGTGAATCATCTCCATAAACTGGTTGATCACCCATTCCAGCTCCAGCGATGTCTGCAACTGCAGAGTAATATCCAGCATCACCGCCTGCAGACGATCGCCCTGTGTCAGGGCTTCAGCAGGAACAGATCGACGAACCGGGCCGGCACTGGCGAGTTTGTTGTCTTTACGCAGTTCTGACGTTGACGTTTGAAATTGCATGATGGTCTTCCGGTTAATACTTACCGGTATCAATGCCATAATCATGCCAAGTTATTTATATGTTATATTTCAGTAACTTATGAGTTTTTATCGAGAAACAACACCGATATTTGCCGATGAAAAAACGGCGTTTGCCGGCAATATGCGTCAGCCATGACGGAAAAATGACGCCCGCCGATAGCAGCAAACCGACTATTTGGGCAACAGACAGGCACCCCTGGAGCCCGGCAGACACTGCTGCCCGTTGACCCAGATGGCGTTATCGAAGCGGGCATTGTCCAGCACCGCGCCGTCCAGGCGGGCGCCTTCCAGTTCTGCGTAGGCCAGGTTGGCGCCGCTGAGCTGCGCCCCCTGCAGATTAGCTTTACGCAGATTCGCGCCCACCAGGGAACTGTTGCGCAGACTGGCCTGGGCCAGCTGGCTCTGATCCAGATCGGCATAGGAGAGATCGCTGCCGTCGAGTCGGCTGCGGGTAAAATCGGCCCCACTCAGGCCACTGCTCTTCAACATTGCGCCACTCATGTCCTGCCCCGCCAGGCTGGCCCCCTGTTTATTACAACCGGACCAGTTGACTCCAGGGGCCGGTGGCGCCGCGCAATCCACACCATCCGCGACCTGGGTCGGGCGATAGAACAGCAGCCCCAGCACCAGTACGGCAAGCAGACTCAGTAGGACGGCAAGATTTCGCCGCGTTATTGTCGGCTGGCTGCGATAACGACCCAGCAGGTCGTCGCGTAACTGGCGATGCAGTTGCATGATCTGGTCTTCATCCATGCGCCGTTCCGGCTGATCAGGGTTATCAGTGGATTCCGCTTCGCGGGCACGTCGTTCATCTTCGCGCACCCGCGCCAGCATCAGCGCCTTGCGGCCTTCCGGAGTATTCGCATTGAGTACGACCTCGGGCACCAGCGCCTTGAACTGGCGAACCGGTGCCCAGTGGATCTGATCGGAACTGACTTCGGTATCCAGGTCCATGCGACCCAGAATCAGGTAACGACTGATGAGCTGATTGGGAAACGGCCCCTGGACGCGATCACCGCGCCTCACGTACCAGCGACCCTGTTGTTTGTTTTGTGTTGCCATGTTGTTATCTAAAGCACATACCCTGCCAACACTTTTTATAGCTCAAGCTGGTGCTCAGGGCTGCAATACGGTGATACCGCCCATGTAATGCTGCAGCGCATAGGGCACATGAATGCTGCCGTCGGCCTGCTGGTAGTTTTCCAGAATCGCCACCAGGGTGCGGCCGATGGCCAGCCCTGAGCCGTTCAGGGTATGCAGTAATTCCGGCTTACCCGTGTCCGGATTACGCCAGCGCGCGGTCATGCGCCGCGCCTGGAAATCCTGGAAATTACTGCAGGAGGAAATTTCCCGATAGGCATTCTGGCCCGGCAACCAGACTTCAAGGTCGTAGGTCTTGGCTGCGGAAAAACCCATGTCACCGGCACACAACGCCATCACCCGATACGGCAGTTCCAGTTTCTGCAACACGGTTTCCGCATGGCCTGTCAGTTGTTCCAGGGCATCCCAGGAATCTTCCGGTTTGACCATCTGGACCAGTTCGACTTTTTCGAACTGATGCTGACGAATCATGCCGCGGGTGTCCTTACCATAGGAACCGGCCTCGGAACGGAAACAGGGCGTATGACAAACGAATTTCATCGGCATTTTTTTCGCTTCGATGATTTCATCGCGGGCGATATTGGTGACCGGTACTTCGGCGGTGGGAATCAGGTAATACTGGGATTCACCCGTTAGACCAAATAGATCTTCCTCGAACTTGGGCAACTGGCCAGTGCCGCGCAGGCTGTCCTGGTTCACCATGTAAGGCACATAGACTTCCTGATAACCATGTTCAGAAGTATGCAGATCGAGCATGAACTGGATCAGAGCACGATGTAGTCGCGCCATGGGGCCGCGCATGACCACGAACCGGGAGCCGGTCAACTTGGCCGCGGTTTCAAAATCCAGCCAGTCGTTGGGCGCGCCCAGTTCGACATGATCCTTCGCTTCGAAATCGAATTGTTTCGGCTCGCCCCATTTGCGCACTTCGATGTTGTCGTCTTCACTCAATCCGACAGGCACCGATTCATGGGGCAGGTTCGGCATACCCATCAGCAGGGCATTGAGTTGCTCCTGAACTTCATCGAGCTGTGTTTTACAGCCGTCCAGCTCATCTTTCAGTTTGGCCACAGCATCCATCAACGGCTGAACATCTTCACCGGCAGCCTTGGCCTTGCCGATGCTTTTCGACTTGGTGGTGCGCTCGTTCTGCAGGTCCTGGGTTTTCACCTGCAGGTCCTTACGTTGCGCTTCCAGCTTGTTGAACGCGTCCACGTCCAGTTGATATCCGCGCGCCTTGAGTTGCTCGGCGACGCTGTTGATGTCGGTTCTCAGGAGTTTTGGGTCTAGCATGTTTGTGATTCTTTAGTTGTTTGTTTTTGTCATTCCCGAATGCTTCTGTCGGGAATCTCTTAACGTTATGAGGCTCCCGACAGAAGTATTCGTGAGCGACAGCCTTCTATAAAATTTCGTCCCACAAATCCAGCCACTGTGGATTCATCTTCTCAATCAGTCGAATTTTCCAACCTCGATTCCACGTCTTGAGCTGTTTCTCCCGTTTAATCGCATTGTACATATCATTGAACAATTCGAAATACACGAGGCGCTTCACATTGTACTGATATGTAAAACCTTTTGTTGCATTGTTTTTATGCTGCCAGACGCGTTTTATCAGATTACTGGTAACACCGACGTATAGCACACAGTTTCTTGCGGATGCGAGGATATAAACAGCCGGTTGCCTGGTCAGCATAGAGTTCGTCCCTGAATGTTCTACCGAAATCCGTCGCTCCCGAGTGCTTCTGTCGGGAGCCTCCTGAATATGGCGAGATTCCCGACAGAAGCATTCGGGAATGACAAACTGTATACATTAACTCAGAGCATTAGCCCATACTCTTAGCCCAAACCATCCCCACATAAGCAGCACCAATACATAGCACCACATTCAGCAACACATTCAACAGAGCACGGGTCATTAACCCCTGTTGCATCAGGTCCAGTGTATCCCAGGAAAATGTCGAAAATGTGGTAAGTGCGCCGAGTACGCCGACCACCAGACCAAGACGCAATTCCTGCGGCACATTGAAACGTTCGACCAGCAGGATCGATAACAGGCCGATGGCGAAGGAACCGAGTATGTTCACCGCGAGGGTGCCATAGGGAAAAGCACGTCCGGTCCAGGCATAAATACCGGAGGAAATGCCGTAGCGCAACATGGCGCCGACGGCACCTCCACAAGCAACGAACAACAGCGTCTTGAGCATCAGGCTCAGGCCGCGACGATCGGAATCACCTTGACCTTGTCGGCGACATCCTTGTATTCACTGATCTCATGGAAATTGAGATAACGGTAAATATCGTTGCTCATCGGCTGCAGGTCTTTCATGTAGTCCAGATACTCATCCATGGTGGGAATGCGGCCGAGAATACCGGTCACCGCACTCAGCTCCGCGGAAGCCAGGAACACGTTGGCGTCCTTACCCAGACGGTTGGGGAAGTTACGCGTTGAAGTGGACAATACGGTTGCACCGTCTGCAACCCGCGCCTGGTTACCCATGCATAATGAGCAGCCGGGCATCTCGGTACGCGCACCGGCCTTGCCGAACACACTGTAGATACCCTCTTCCGTCAACTGATGTTCGTCCATCTTGGTGGGCGGGGCGATCCACATGCGTGTGGGTACACTGGTGGTTTTTTCCAGCACCTTGGCCGCGGCCCGGTAATGACCGATGTTCGTCATGCAGGAACCGATGAAGACTTCATCGACATGAGTGCCCTGCACCTCGGACAGCGGCTTGATATCGTCCGGGTCGTTCGGACAGGCCAGTAACGGTTCCTTGATTTCGTTGAGATCGATTTCGATGATCTCCGCATATTCCGCATCCGCATCCGGCTCCAGCAATTGCGGATTCTTCAACCATTCTTCCATGGCTTCGATACGACGTTGCATGGTCCGCTTGTCTTCGTAATCGTTGGCGATCATCCACTTCAACAGAGTGATGTTGGAGTTCAGATATTCGATGATCGGCTCCTTGTTCAAACGCACGGTACAGCCGTTGGCGGAACGCTCCGCGGAAGCATCGGATAATTCAAACGCCTGTTCGACTTTCAGATCCGGCAGGCCTTCGATTTCCAGTACGCGTCCGTTGAATACGTTCTTTTTGCCTTTCTTCTCGACGGTCAGCAAACCTTTCTGAATCGCCGCATAAGGAATCGCGTTCACAAGATCGCGCAGCGTGATGCCCGGCTGCATTTCACCCTTGAAACGCACCAGTACCGACTCGGGCATATCCAGTGGCATTACACCCAGTGCGGCAGCAAACGCCACCAGACCGGAACCGGCCGGGAAACTGATACCCATAGGAAAACGGGTGTGGGAGTCACCACCGGTGCCGACGGTATCCGGCAGGATCATCCGATTCAGCCAGGAGTGAATAATACCGTCACCGGGGCGCAGCGACACACCGCCGCGGGTGTTCATGAAATCCGGCAGATCATGTTGCAGTTTGATATCGACCGGTTTCGGGTAAGCCGCGGTATGGCAGAACGACTGCATCACCAGGTCGGCGGAAAAACCGAGACAGGCCAGTTCCTTGAGTTCGTCGCGCGTCATGGCGCCGGTGGTATCCTGGGAACCGACCGTCGCCATGCGCGGTTCACAGTAAGTGCCGGGACGTACACCATCGACACCACAGGCATGACCGACCATTTTCTGTGCCAGAGTGAAACCCTTGCCGGTATCCTGCGGTGCAACCGGGCGCACAAACACGTCACTGGGTTCCAGATTGAGAAATTCACGCGCCTTATCGGTCAGACCGCGACCGATGATCAACGGGATACGTCCTTTGGCACGTACTTCGTCAGCCATGGTGGTGGGACGTAAATCAAATTTACAGATTTCGTCACCGGCTTCGTTGAGAATGACGCCGTCTTTCGGGCGCAGACGAATCACATCACCGGTGTCCATATTTTCCACATCGCATTCGATGGGCAACGCACCGGAGTCTTCCGCGGTATTGAAAAAGATCGGCGCGATCTTGCCGCCGAGAATAACACCGCCTTCGCGCTTGTTGGGCACATGGGGAATATCGCGACCCATATGCCAGAGCACAGAGTTGATGGCCGATTTACGTGACGAACCGGTACCGACCACATCGCCGACGTAAGCCAGCGGGTGACCTTTTTGTTTCAGCTTTTCGATGGTTTCGATGGGATCATCCATCTTGCTGACCAGCATCGACTTGGCGTGCAGCGGAATATCCGGACGACTCCAGGCTTCGGTGGCCGGCGACAGGTCGTCGGTGTTGGTTTCGCCGGGTACCTTGTACACGGTCAGGGTAATTTCATCCGCCAGTTCAGGCCGGTTGAGGAACCATTCTGCATTGGCCCAGGATTCCATCACCTGTTTCGCATATTGATTGGTATTCACTTTTTCCGCTACGTCATGGAATGCATCGTATATCAGCAGCGTGCGTGACAATGCAGCAGCCGCGGTCGGTGCAGTCACGTCGTCATCGAGACAGTCGATCAGCGGCTGGATGTTGTAACCGCCGAGCATGGTACCGAGTAACTCGGTCGCGTACTCGCGGCTGATCAGATCACATGCGGTATTGCCCTTGGCTACGTCGGCCAGAAACGCAGCCTTGACGTAAGCCGCCTGGTCGACCCCCGGCGGTACCCGCTCCACCAGCAGGTACATGAGTTCTTCGGTATCGGCGTTGCCGGGATTCTTGATCAGCTCGATCAGGTCGGCGACCTGTTGAGCATCCAGTGGCAGGGGAGGCAAACCCTCGTTTGCGCGTTCTTCGACATGTTTTCGATAGGCTTCAAGCACAGCTGATTCCTTCATGGATGGATTTGGAAATGTTTGCCGCCCATTATACAAAAAAGCCCGCAGGCGCGGGCTCAAAAAGTATCATAATCCCCTGGGAGGGTATGGATTATGAGACTTTTTAGTTCATATCGTCCGCGCCACACGGGGCGGCATTCGGCAAATTAAGATTGAAACAGGGGCTGAATCGGCAACTTTGCCGCTGACCGCCGTACAACCCGCGTGCCGAACCGATGGGGTCGGCCGGGGTGTTTCGGGTCGATTAACTGGCCTGACGCTGCTGCTGTTGCAGGACTTCGGCCTGACGGCGCGCCAGAATAAAGCGGCCATTGATTTTATCGCGCTGGATAGCCAGCTCGTGAATACCGGGGCGGTTGGCAAATTGCGCCAGAGTAATACCGCTGAGGAATTCATACAGGCGATTGCTCAGCTCTACCCACAGTTCATGAGTCAGACACTGCTCACCTTCCTGACAATTGCCTTCATTGTTACAGGCGGTTACATCCACTTTTTCGTCCACCGCACTGATGATGTCGGCAATGGAAATCTGATCGGCCGGGCGAGACAGCTTGTAACCACCGCCGGGACCACGTACACCTTCAACCAGACCTTTCTTGCGCAGCTTGGCGAACAGTTGTTCGAGGTAGGACAGGGAAATGCCCTGACATTGCGAAATATCGGCGAGTGTTACCGGACCGGCGTTGTCGTGGATCGCCAGATCCATCATCGCGGTTACTCCGTAACGGCCTTTTGTAGAAAGTCTCATAATGGTCACCTTAAAACCTGAGTAATTTAGTAGGAAATTATCTTAACCTAGTAAAGTAGTCAAGTATTCCCTGGGAGATATTTAACCTTTCTATCCCTGGGAACTTCGGGAGATAACCATTAAATTCTTTTAAAACAATAGATTAGGACTACTTACCCAATTCGGACAGCTCTCTGTCCATTTCTCCCGGATCGGAAAAATTGAGCTCCAGCAAGCGCCGCAGGTGGGTGAGACTGTCCAGGTCGATGTTATTCCAGGCCAGCCCCCAGTGCGCTTCGTTGATGTGACTGATGCGCGCCTGCATCTTGATCGCGGCGTCCGCACCCAGCATCAGCTCGATGTCATAGTCATGATCGCGGCGGGCTTCGATGTCGGAGGGCGGCACAACCAGCATGCCTTTCAGGGAAATATCCTCCAGCGCACAGCTCCATTCTTCCGCGCCATCGGACATGATGACTTCGGCGATAAAGGGAATGCGCTGGTAGTGACGACGGTCGGTGTCTTGGCTCACGGTGAAACCCTGTCTGCTGTATGGATTACCTGAGTATAGACCGCCACCCTGCCCCGACAAGGGAACAGGGCTCAGATCAGTGCCGCCGACAGCAATTGCCGGGTATATTCCTCGCGCGGCCCGCTGAACACGGTTTCCGTTTCGCCCTGTTCGACGACCCGCCCCGCTTTCATGACGATCATACGATGCGATATGGCGCGCACCACTTTCAGGTCGTGACTGATGAACAGGTAACTCATACCGTAGCGCTGTTGCAGGTCGACCAGCAGTTCCAGCACCTGTTTCTGTACCGACACATCCAGTGCGCTGGTCGGCTCATCCAGCATAATCAGTTTCGGTTCCAGCACAACGACCCGGGCGATGGCAATACGCTGCCGTTGACCACCGGAAAATTCGTGGGGATAACGCCACAGCACCGATTCATCCAGACCGACTTCATTGAGTATGGCGATCACTTTCTGCCGACGTTGTTCTGTGCTCAGTTGCGGATAGTGCAATTGCAGACCTTCACCGACGATCTGCTCCACAGTCATGCGCGGCGACAATGACGAGAACGGATCCTGGAACACCACCTGAAATTCCTTGCGCAGCGGCGTCACCTGCTTCTGGCTCAGTTGCTGCAGATCATGGCCATCGAAATGTATATCGCCGATGGATTGCTGCAATCGTAACAATGCCATGCCCAGGGTGGTTTTACCGGAACCGGATTCGCCGACGATACCCAGTGTCTCGCCTTTCGCCAGTGTCATGTTCACCTGGTCAACCGCTTTCACCTCGCCGATCTTGCGTTTGAAAAAACCGCGCGTAATCGGAAAATAAATGCGCAGGTCACGTGCCGACAGCAGTGTTTCTTCGGAGGGTTTGATTTCATCGGCGAGCCGCGGCGGTTCCGATGCAATCAGTTTTTGCGTGTATTCCTGCTGCGGATTGTTGAACAGTTCGTCTTTACTGTTCTGCTCAACGATTTCACCGTCTTTCATGACGCACACATATTCCGAGTAATGACGCACCAGGTTGAGGTCATGGGTGATCATCAGCACGGACATATTGAATTCTTGCTGTAGATCACCGAGCAGTTCCAGAATCTGCTTCTGAATAGTCACGTCCAGTGCAGTGGTCGGCTCATCGGCGATTAACAGTTTTGGATCACAGGCCAGCGCCATGGCGATCATGACCCGCTGACGCTGCCCACCGGACATCATGTGTGGAAAACTGTCGATATGTCGATGCGGTTCAGGTATACCCACACGGTCGAGCAATTCAATCGCACGGGTGCGGGCCGCCTGTTTTGACAAAGACTGGTGATAGACCATGGTTTCTATCAGCTGGTCGGCGACGGGATACACCGGATTCAGCGAGGTCATCGGCTCCTGGAAAATCATCGAAATGTCCTGACCACGAATCCGCCGCATCTGCTCATCGCTGTAGTGCAGGATGTCCTGCCCCTGATACAGAATTTCACCGCTGGGATAAGTCACCTGGTGACTGTCGTGAAGACGCATCAACGACAGGGCGGTCACCGATTTACCGGAACCCGACTCACCTACCAGCGCAATGTTCTGCCCATCATGAATATCGAAGCTCACGCCGCGTACCGCATCCACCACAGACTCCGGAGTACGGAACTGAACGCTGAGATTTTTAACCTGAATAATCGGCGTCGTCATCATCCCTTCCTGGTGTCAAAGGCTTCGCGTAACGCTTCGCCGATAAAGATCAACAACATCAATGCACCCACCAGCACACCGAAGGTGGTTAAGGACAGCCACCAGGCGGAAATGTTTTCCTTACCCTGGGACAGCAGTTCACCCAGGCTCGGCGTGGATGGCGGCACACCCAGCCCCAGATAGTCCAGGCTGGTCAGGGCGAGAATCGCACCGGAAATACGGAACGGCAGAAAAGTAATCACCGGCGTCATGCTGTTCGGCAACAAATGCCGGAACATGATGGTTCGATTGTTCAGCCCGAGAGCCCGTGCTGACTTGACGTATTCCAGGTTACGCCCCTTGAGGAACTCGGCACGCACGTAATCGGACAAACCCATCCAGCCGAACATGGACAACAGCACAATCAACAGCAAAACGCTGGGCTGGAAAATAGAAGCAAAAATAATCAACAGGTAAAGCTCGGGCATGGAACCCCAGACTTCTATAAAGCGCTGGAACAACAAATCGGTACGACCACCGAAATAGCCCTGGATTGCACCGGCTACGATGCCGATAAAAGTGCCGACAATGGTCAGTGCAAACCCGAACAGTATCGACAGACGGAAGCCGTAAATAAGCCGGGCCAGCACATCGCGACCGTGATCGTCGGTACCCAGCATATTATATTCCGATGGCGGTGCTGGATTGGGCAAGCTGGATTCATAACTGATGGTTTCGTAATCGTATGGATTCCACGGCTCGATCATCCAGTTACCATTGTTGTTCAGAATATTGCGAACATATTCATCCTTGTAATCCGCTTCAGTTTCAAAGTCACCGCCGAATTCAGTCTCCGGGTAGAACTTAAAAATCGGGAAATAGTATTCACCCTGGTACCTGACCACTAACGGTTTATCGTTGCTAAGTACTTCTGCAAACAGGCTCAGCGTAAACAGGACACAGAAAATCCATAAGCTGTAATAACCCCGTTTATTCGACTTGAAGCGATGCCAGGCGCGCCGTGTTGGCGACATGTGAGCTTGATTATTGATCATCGATCCACCGATTCAAACTGGATACGTGGATCGATTAGCACATAACTGATATCTGCCAGCAACTTGGCGATTAATCCGAGAATGGTATAAAAATACAGACTCCCCAGAACGACGGGATAGTCGCGTTTGAGAATGGATTCATAAGACAGCAGGCCCAGGCCATCCAGAGAGAAAATGGTTTCGATCAGCAGACTGCCAGTGAAAAAGGCGGCGATGAATGCGCCGGGGAAACCGGTAATGATGGGAATCATGGCGTTTCGAAACACGTGCCGATACAGCACCGTGTTTTCCCTGAGCCCCTTGGCCCGAGCTGTAAGCACATATTGTTTACGAATCTCTTCCAGAAACGAATTTTTGGTGAGCATGGTTAACACGGCAAAGCTACCGACAACCGATGCGATGATCGGTAATACCATGTGCCATAAATAATCGAGAATTTTCATATACCAGGGCAGGCTATCCCAGTTATCCGACACCAGTCCCTTGAGCGGAAAGATATCCCAGAAACTGCCGCCACCGAACAGCACCAGCAAGGTAATACCCAACACGAATCCTGGAATAGCATAGCCGGCCAGTATGATGGTGCTGGAAATCACATCAAAACGGGAACCGTCGCGTACAGCTTTCTTGATACCCAGCGGAATACAGATCAGATAAACAATAAGAAAAGACCACACACCGAGACTGATCGACACTGGCAACTTGGATACAATCAGCTCCATGACCGAGCGATTGTGAAAATAACTTTCACCCAGGTCGAACTGCACATAACGCCACATCATGTCCAGGAAGCGCTGGTAAGCCGGCTTATCGAAACCATACAGTTCATTCAGTTTCTGGATGTGTTCTTCGCGCAGACCTTTCTTACCCTGGTATAGACTGCCGCCGGTATGACTTACTTCGCCGCCACCGGCGCCAGTACCTTCCAGTTGAGCAATCAACTGTTCAACCGGGCCACCCGGCACAAACTGGGTAACGACAAAGGTGATTAGCATGACGCCGACCAGGGTCGGAATCATCAACAGCAAACGCTTTAGTATGTATGATGCCACTAGGGTTTCTTCCACCAGGCTTCTGTGACCCAGGTTTCCGGAGTGTAATACAGCGGCAACTGTTTCGGGAAACCGAACTTGTCCCAGTAAGCAACCCTGTGCTTGTTAATGTACCAGTTGGGCACTACATAATCGCCATGAAGCAGAACTCGATCAAGCGCATGAACGGCAATCACAAGCTCATGTCGATCTTTTGCAGAAATCACTTTTTCAACCAGCGCATCGACCACGGGATCTTTAAGCCCCATCAGATTCTGCGACCCTACACGATCGGCCGATTCGGAGTTGAACATATTGCGCAGCTCATTACCCGGGGACATGGATTCCGGATAAGTCGACACCGCCATATCGAAATCAAACTCACGCATGCGCCTGATGTACAGTGAGCGATCCACCTTCCGATAGGTCATGGTAATACCAAGTTTAGCCAGGTTGCGAGCATAAGGCGCTAGGATGCGATCAAACCCGCGTTGTGCAAGCACGACATCAAATTCGAAAGGCTGACCTTTGTCATTGACCAGTTTGCCATCTTTCACCGTCCACCCGGCCTGTTCCAGCAGTTTCTTTGCTGTACGCAGGTTTTTGCGTAACGAGTATGGCGGTTTGGTGGTAGGCGGATGCCACACCTGCGTAAAGACTCTGTCCGGCAGTTGATCACGGAACTGTTCCAGTAACTTCAGTTCTTCCCCTTCCGGCAAGCCGCTGGACGCCAGTTCCGAGTTACTGAAATAACTGTCGTTGATTACGTACTGGTTATAGAACAGATGCTTGTTCGACCATTCGAAATCAAATGCCAAGGCTATCGCACGCCGTACCCGTTGATCCTTGAACAGGTCCTTGCGCATGTTAAACACAAACCCCTGCATACCGGCATTATTTTTGTGTGGAAACTCGGTTTTGATAATACTGCCGTTGTCATAATTCGGGCCATTGTGTTCTCGAGCCCAGAGTTTCGAATAATATTCGTGTCGAAAGTCGAATTCACCTGCCTTGAAGGCTTCCAGAGAAATCACCAGGTCCAGATAATATTTATATTCGATTTCATCAAAATTATATTTCCCGCGATTAACAGGCAGGTCTCTGGCCCAGTAGTTGGGGTCTCGCTTATACAGGATTCGTTTCCCCAGATCATAATCCGCAATTACATACGGCCCGGATGCGATGGGCTTTTCTTCATTAAGCTTATCGAAAGCTTTGTCTCCCAGCCATTTGCTGGAAAATACCGGTAGACTGGCGAGTACCAGATGCAGCTCGGAATTGAGGCGACTGAAATCAAAACGTATGGTGTATTTGTCGATCACCACCGCCTGCTTGACGTCGGCATAAATGAATTTGAACTGGGGATGAGCCTGATCGGAAGTCAGTGTATCAAACGAAAATTTCACGTCTTTTGCCAGAACCGGATCGCCGTTGGAAAACCGCGCCCGTTCATCGATCTTGAAAGTCACTGACATGCGATCTCTGGCCAGCTCGATGTCACGGGCAATCAGGGCGTATTTGCTGAATGGTTCGTCCGAGCTGGAGGCCATCAGGGTATCGAACACCAGACCGAGTCCGGCTGCATCCTGGCCTTTAACGATATAGGGATTAAAACTGTCGAAAGAGCCGGGAGCCTCCAGTTCGAGGCGTCCACCTTTGGGGGCATCCGGGTTTAAATAATCGAAATGATCGAAGTTCTTGCCATATTTTGGTTCATAGCCCATGGCCATGGACGGCGCTGCGTTAACAGAATGGGAGAATAATGAAAGAATTAACAAAAAAATGACGGTCAGGGGGTGAAATCCTGTATTTATCAGCATATTATCTGTTCCCAGCACAGTGGCCATCTGATGGTATGCAGTCCGACGCAGTCGTCGGATCAATATCTGGCCCTAAGAATACCAATGAACAACGATAAAGAATAGGAGTCCTCCTATGGGATTTTTGAGTGGTAAGCGCGCTCTGATTTTCGGGGTTGCCAGTAATCGTTCCATTGCATGGGGCATCGCTCAGGCCATGCACCGTGAAGGTTGTGAACTGGCATTTACCTATCAGAACGAACGCTTGCGTGAGCGGGTAGAAAAATTCGCCGGCCAACTGAATTCCGATATCGTCATCCCCTGTAACGTGGAAGACGATGCCGAGATCGAACAGGTATTCGAACATCTGGATGACTACTGGGATTCCTTCGATATCATCGTACACTCGATCGCGTTTGCCCCGAAAGAACTGCTGGAAGGTGATTATCTGGACAACCTCAACCGCGAGGGGTTCAACACTGCCCACGATATCAGTTCCTACAGCCTGGCGGCGATTGCCAAAGCAGGTCGGCATATGATGCAGGGCCGTGAAGACGCTTCCATTATCACCCTGAGCTACCTGGGTGCGGTTCGAGCCTTCCCCGGCTATAACGTCATGGGTCTCGCCAAAGCCAGCCTGGAAGCCAATGTGCGCTATCTGGCACACAATCTGGGACCGGAAAATATCCGTGTAAATGCAATCTCCGCAGGTCCGATCAAGACGCTGGCGGCAGCCGGAATCGGTGGTTTCAAGAAAATCTTCGAACATGTGGAAAACAACGCGCCATTACGACGCAATGTGACCATCGAAGAGGTTGGTAACGCCGCGGCCTTCATGGCCTCTGATCTGGCGAAGGGCATCACCGGTGAAGTGCTCTACGTCGACAGCGGTTATCATATTGTCGGCCTGATGAACAACTAGTCCGACAATACTGATCGTCACAAAAAAGGGAGCCACAGGCTCCCTTTTTTGTTTGTCTGGTTTCATTTTACAGCGGTCGTTGCAGGATATCCTGCTCACCTTCCATACGCCCGATCACCACAGCAGCCACAGAATCGCTAAACACATTCACCGCAGTCCGACACATATCCAGTACGCGATCCACTGCCAGAATCAACCCCACCGCCTCCATCGGCAAACCGATTGCCGCCAGGATGATGGAAATCGCGACCAGGCTTGCAGAAGGAATACCGGCAACTCCGATCGATGTCAGCAAGGCCGTCAGCACAATGGTGAACTGGGTCGCGAAGCTCAATTCCAGACCGTACACCTGGGCGATGAAAATCGCCGCCACACATTCGTACAATGCAGTGCCATCCATGTTGACGGTGGCACCCAGCGGCAGAGTGAAACTGCTGACGTTGTTCGAAACACCGGCACGTTGTTCAACGCATTCCATGGTAAGCGGCAATGTCGCCGAGGACGAACTGGTTGAGAATGCCGTGAGCAAAGCCGGTGCCATGGCCTGATAATGACGCCACGGATTGACCCGTGCAACGAACTTTAGAATCAACGCCATATTGATGACAAAATGGGCTGCCAGCGCCGCCAGCACGGTGAAGAAAAACACCACCAGCGGTTTGAAGGCATCGGCACCGGATACGGCAATGACTTTTGCCACCAGCGCGAATACACCTATCGGCGCGAATTTCATCACCCAGTTGGTGATTTCCATCATCACGTCCAGCGTAGCCTGCCAGAAACTTTTCAGGGTTTCTGCCTGCGGCTCACGGATGACGGTGAGGAAATAACCAAACAGCAGACTGAAGAATATCAGCCCCAGCATCTGTCCCTCTGCAGCTGCCGACACAATATTGACGGGCACCATGCGCAGAAAAACTTCGACGATATCGCCCATGCCCTTGCCTTCGACCTTCTCGGCTATCCCGTCGACGCTTTCCGATAGCCCAACCAGATGCTGCGCCGGCTGACCATCAACGATACCCGGTGCCGTCAGGTTGACGAGAATCAGGCCGGTGAGAATGGCGATCAGACTGGTACTGGCATAATAAAGCAGTGTTTTACCACCCAGGCGTCCCAGATGTTCTCCGGAGCCTATACCCATCATACCGACGATAATCGAGGACACCACCAGCGGCACAATGAGCATCTTCAGCGCATTTAAAAACAACGTGCCGATGAATTCGTAAAGCTGGTAAAAAGTAATGCCCAGAAAACCGGCTTCAGTTCCGGTTAGCAATCCTGCTACCACTGCAAGCAGCAAGGCAATCAGTATTTGCCAGTGCAGTTGCAGTCGTAGGAAGGGGCCCAGCATGATTAGAAGAGATCTTTAGCGGTGATAATCTCGGATTGAGATTTAAGAAAATCAACGAACGCGGTCATTTCCTGGTTAGCAATTCGCGTCTGCAATTGTTGCTCGACTGCAGCCATGCCCTGCGGCGCTTCATCGATGTCAGGTGTGTTGACCTTGTCGACTTCGACGACCGCAATGTCGGACACCAGTTCTACGGAATCAAAGGCAGGCTTTCCGTCATCCGGACGCGGCACCTGGAAGGCCGCTTCCACCAGGCGTCGATCCACATCGGCATAATCCCGTTTGATTTCACCCAGCGACTTGAATTCACTGTGCTTGCTATCGGCAAGGTCTTTCAGTGACTGACCCTGCTGCGCAGAAGCAAGCGCCTGCAATGCTGCAGCCTGAGCTTTCTCACGCGCCTTGTTGGCCTTCAGTATAACCTGTAGCTGGGATTTAACTTCATCAAGCGACTTCGGCGAACTGGGCTTGTGCTGATCGAGACGCAGCACGACCAGGTGATTTTTTCCAACTTCGATAATATCGGAATTGCGCCCTTCCTTGAGTGTCACATCACTGAATGCGGCTTTCCTGACGGCTTCATTGTTCGCAATACCGGTACCCGCAGCACGTGTAAACAGCGCAGATTTCTTGATACTGACGCCATCAAAAGCATCGACGATGGGCTGCAGGGTCTGGTCATTTTCATAGGCCAGATTGGCAACTTCTTCAGATCGCTCGTAAAACTGCCGATCGATGCTATCCTGCTGCGCATGTTGAACCAACTGCGGACGCTTTTCTTCGTAAGGCACTGGTTTTTCGTTTTTCACATCTTCGAGCTTGATAATGTGAAATCCGAATCCGGTTTTCACCAGACCGGACATCTCACCTTTTTTCAATTCATATAAAGCTTTCTCAAACTCGGGCACCATCAGGCCCTTACCGACCCAACCCAGATCACCACCTTTTTCAGCCGATAGTGGATCCTCCGATATTGTTTTAGCTAAGGTCTCGAATGACTCACCATTTTTAAGGCGCTCCAGTACCGACTCAGCGAGCTTGCGCTTGATCGCCAGAGTGGCTTCGTCTGCGTCCGCATCTACCTTGATCAGGATGTGACTCGCCTTACGCTGCTCTTTATCGGCAAGATCCGCAACATAAGCATCATACTGGCGATGCAAAAGATCTTCGTCGACATCGGCGTCCGTTTGCACATCACTGCCGGTAATTTCGATATAGGACACGGATACCTGTTCCGGATGCATAAATCGATTCTTGTTCTCTTCGTAATACTTCTGGATATCCTCATCGGTCACCTCGACCTGATCCATATAGCTGGATTGCTTGAACAGCAGGTAACTGACATCGCGGGTCTGGTTCTGTAATCGATCGATAAGCTTGAGTGTTCCGGCATCCACAATGGCGGTTTTGGAGATACCGTCCTGCAACTGCTGAACCAGAAGGTCTCTGCGATACAGCTGTTCAAACTGAGTTGGCGTCATACCCTGTGAGCGCAATACATTCCGGTAGGTGCTGGAGACAAAATGACCGTCTTCCTGGAACGCGTCCATGGCATGAATCTTCTGCGCCAGCAGCTGGTCGGAAATACTGTAACCGGAAGCCGCAATCAGTTGCTCGAGTAGAGCACGGGTGATGAGCTGGTCCAGGACCTGTTGTTTGATGGTTTTTTCGAAGGCCGCATTATCCGGCAGTTGATCGCCGAATACCGACTGCAGTCGCTGTCGATGACGTGACACGGCCTGCTCGAAATCAGAAACCGTAATGTCCTGCCCATTGACCTTCGCCGCAAACGGCTGTTCGGCACCGCCCAGATATTCCTGGATACCCCACAGGGCAAATGGAACGGAAATTATTAAGATGATGATGCCGCCGATCAGGCCTTTGGCCTTATCATTAATCGCCTGTAACATGAATCTGCTAGTCCTGTATTGCCCTGTTATAGTAATCGTGGGGATCTTGTGAGCCCAGCATGATACTAAAGTGTTGCTGTAAGCTAAAGTACTGAACGGCGGCAAAACATGCCAAATAGTGAGAGCGGCCAGACGGACTGGCATTCATCGATAATCCGCTAGTGGCATAAAAAAAGCCCTCAATACGAGGGCTTTTTTATTTGTATGGCGGACCGGACGGGATT
>CBDULQ010000034.1:0-21169 GCA_965368115.1 uncultured Gammaproteobacteria bacterium
GCCTTGGCAAGGTTCGCAGGGGCCCCATCTTACCCTGTCGCAGGACAGGTTCAAGGGATGCCGACGGGTTTCCCTGCGCCAGCTCGGTTCGGCAACGGAAATGTTTGAAATATAAGCGTTTTCTTTTGACAGTTCCGGATAAACCATATACCATTGCGCGGTTATTATGCAGCCGCTAATTCCCGAGTTCCTCGACCTTGTCCAGAAAGCTGATCTGGGGACGGAAATCGAGGGTGACTGGCCTCTGGCCCGCATGGATCGACTGGCAGAAATGCTGGTGGATACCGAGGGTATGGTGAGCAGTCGTTTGCAACTGAGCCGAGACGGTCGCCAGCGTTTGCTGGTCGGCGAAGTGTCGGCTGCCGTGCAGGTGACCTGTCAGCGGTGTATGCAGCCGATGAATCTCGACCTGCATGCCGAGCTGAAGCTGGGCATGGTTAGCGACGAAGCTCAGGCGGATCAGTTGCCGGACGCATTCGAACCGTTGCTGGTTGGCGACGAACCGACCCGGTTGCCGGATGTGCTCGAAGACGAACTGCTGCTGGCGATGCCGTTGGTGCCCATGCACGACTTCGACTGTTCGGACTACCTGCAAAAGCAGAAGCAGCGCCAGGCAGAAGACGAGGTGCAGGCGGAAGCGGAAAAGGCGCAGCAGAATCCTTTTTCAGTGCTGAAGGATCTGCTTTAAAAGTTTAATGTAAGTTATTGAATACTGGAGAGAACCATGGCGGTACAACAAAACCGTAAAACCCGTTCCCGACGCGGCATGCGTCGTGCTCACGATGCGCTGACCGGTGCAACCCTGTCGGTTGAGGCCACCACAGGTGAAACTCATCTGCGTCATCACGTCAGCCCGGACGGTTTTTACCGTGGTCGTAAAGTCGTAGCGACTAAAAACGACGACGAATAATTGTGATCATATGGAAAACGGGCGGATGGATTAATCCGCCCGTTTTCTATTTGTAAGCGAGAGAATGTCGAAGACTCCAATTATTGCCCTGGATGCCATGGGCGGCGATTTTGGCCCCTCCGTGGTGGTGCCCGCAGCGGCGCGATTGCTGGTGGAAAAGCCGGATACACGGCTGATCCTGGTGGGCCTGGCCGACCAGCTGGAGCAGGAAATGGAGCGGCATGGCCTGCAAACCGGTGACCAGCTCAGCGTGCAGCATGCATCGGAAGTGGTAGCCATGGATGAAGCACCGGCCCAGGCCCTGCGCAAGAAAAAAGATTCTTCGATGCGTGTGGCCATCAACCTGGTCCATGAAGGCAAGGCTCATGCGGCGGTCAGCGCAGGCAACACCGGCGCCCTGATGGCCACCGGCAAGTTCGTCCTGAAAACCCTGCCCGGCATCGATCGTCCAGCCATCATGACGACTATCCCGTCGATTACCGGTCATACGCATATGCTGGATCTGGGCGCCAACGTGGATTGCAGCGCCGAGCATCTGTTCCAGTTTGCCGTGATGGGTTCGATTACCGCCACCGCTGTGGATAATGTCGAAAATCCGCGGGTTGGTCTGCTCAACGTGGGTTCCGAAGCCATGAAGGGCAATGCCCAGGTAAAAGAGGCGGACCGCCTGCTGCAACAGCATGGCAGTACTCTGAATTACATTGGTTTCGTGGAAGGCGACGATATCTACAAGGGCACCGTGGACGTGGTCGTCTGCGACGGTTTTGTCGGTAATATCTCGCTGAAGACCTCGGAAGGGGTGGCCAAGATGATTACCCATTTCATGCGCGAAGAATTCAAACGCAACTGGCTCACAAAACTGGCCGGCCTGGCTGCCATGCCGGTTCTCAAGGCCTTCAAGAACCGGGTCGATCCCAGGGTGTATAATGGTGCGAGTCTTCTGGGGCTGCAGGAAATCGTCATCAAGAGCCACGGCGGCGCCGATGCCTTTTCCTTTGCCAACGCGATCAAGATCGCTATCCTGGAAGTCGAAAAGCAGGTGCCGCAACGCATCGATCGGCACCTGGAAACCTTATTAGAGAAGGAAGTGATTTGAACTATTCACGCATCACTGGCACCGGTAGCTACCTGCCGGAACGCATCATGACCAACGCCGATCTGGAGAAGATCGTCGACACCACCGACCAGTGGATTCGTGAACGAACGGGGATTACACAGCGCCATATCGCCGCCGATGGTGAGTACACCGTCGACCTGGCCGAGCAGGCGGCACGCCGCGCCATGGAAATGGCCGGTAAGACCAGTGACGATATCGACCTGATCGTCGTCGCCACCACCACCCCGGACCGGGTTTTTCCCAGTACCGCCTGCCTGTTGCAGCAACGCCTGGATATTCACGGCTGTGCCGCTTTTGACGTACAGGCCGTGTGTACCGGTTTCGTCTATGCCCTGAGCATCGCCGACAAGTTCATCAAGACCGGGTCTGCAAAATGCGCCCTGGTACTGGGTGCGGAAACCCTGTCGCGTATCCTCGACTGGAACGATCGCTCCACCTGTGTACTGTTTGGCGATGGCGCCGGCGCGGTGGTGCTGGAAGCCAGCGACGAAGCGGGCGTTCTGTCGACCCATCTTCATGCAGACGGCAGCTACGAAAGCCTGCTTACCGTGCCGGTCGGTGTCTCCTACGGCATGGAACGGCTGGCTGAAGAGGCGCATATCACCATGAAAGGCAACGAGGTGTTCAAGATGGCGGTCAATACACTGGGCCGTATCGTCGACGAGACCCTGGCCGCCAACAACATGCAGAAGTCGGATATCAACTGGCTGGTACCGCATCAGGCGAATATCCGTATTATCCAGGCAACGGCGAAAAAACTGCGTATGGATACGGATCAGGTGGTGATTACCGTCGATAAACACGGCAATACGTCGGCCGCCTCAGTGCCGCTGGCACTGGATACTGCGGTGCGCGACGGTCGCATTCAGAAGGGCGAGACCCTCATGCTGGAGGCCTTTGGTGGCGGATTCACCTGGGGCTCGGTGCTGGTTCGCTTCTGATGCAGTTCAAAGGTTTCATTCCGGTGATCGACTGTACCGAAATCGAACCTTTACTGAATTTTTATCAGCAGGCGTTTCGTTACGTCATCATCAACAAGACTGAAACCGACCAGGGCTTGCAGTGGGTACACCTGAAGTCCGACGATACCTACCTGATGCTGCGAAAACGCACTGCCCAGGGCAGTGACGAATGCGCTACAGACAATATTCTGCTCTATTACTATACTGACGATGTGGACGCCCAGTACCGCTTTATGCAGGCCCGGGGGTTCAAATTGTCCGCACTGTCGGAAACACCGTATGGAATGAAAGAATTCTTTCTCTGTGATCCGGAAGGCAACCGCCTTGGCGTGGGTGAAAGAAGCGGCGCGACCTGACTTCAGGTACGTTACATCGGGTTCAGCAGGGAGACTGTCGGAAATATGAGCAGTAATATCGGATATTATGTAGTCAACGAAGCGATTAGCGCGCACACTGGCGGCACATTGCAACCCGGTCCATGTGACCTGAAGACATCGGGTTGCTTGCTCATTGTCAATATAAGGCATCGACGCCATGCGTGCAGTTAACGGATTGCTCAAAGGTTCCAGCAGCCGGGACCTGACTGAAAACCCCGGCCTGTTACTGACACTGTTTGCGCTGCTGATCAGCGCCAGCAATTTTATTCTTTTCCTGCCTTTTCAGTTTTCCCAGTCTGCCCTGATGCATCTCGCCTCAGTCATTCTCGGCCTGCTGACCTTTGCTATCTACCCGCGTATTGCTCAGCGACCCTTGCCGGCACGCCTGCTGCTCGGTGTGATGTTCCTGGCATTTTATGGACTGTGGACTTATCAACTTTATCTCAGTGACACCATCAACCTGGTGCTGCTCAGCGGGCTGATGATGCTCAGTATCTGGTACGGTCTACAGGGCATGTATCATCTCATACTCGGGGTTGTGGCTCTGCTGGCGATGCTGATCGCGCTGGCACTGGCGGGCAAGCTGCCGATGTCGAGCCTGGTGGCCTACGGGCTGTTGCTGTTGCTGGCCAATGCACTGGCCCTGTTGAGCCGAACCCCTGCGGCTGTGCAGACTTCGACCGGCGCCAGGAGCGGAAGCGAGGTGGAATACCTGCCGGATTCCGTGGTTGTGGAACCGGAAGCACGGGTCGAACCGGTACTCAACCTGGATGCGGATATTGCCAGTGCGGAAATCGCCGAGGAACAGGCGCCGGACTGGGAGCGTGTGCTCCGTGAACTGCAGAGTGAGCTACGCAATACGGCGGACACGGATGCGTTGTTGAAGAAGATGCTGGTATTCGTAAGCGGTACCGTCGACATCGAAGCGGCTGCTGTGGGCATGATTCAGGACCGTAGCCTGAATCGGGTCACCCAGTATGGTGCGGAAGAAATGGTCGGTAGCCGTGAACTGGCCTGGAACAACGAACGTATTCGCAGCCTGATCCAGACTCAGCAGGCCATGGTCAATCAGCAGGATTTCGTCAATCAGGCCGGTAAGAAGGTCAAACTGTATCGCATCGATGTGCCGGTTATATCCAACAGCAAGACCGTGGGTATAGTGAGCATGTTACGCACATCGGTGCTGTTCAATAAACATGAAGTGGCGCTGGCTTCGTCGATCGTGTTTCATGCCATGATTGCCCTGCGTCAGGCGCGTCTGCAGGATGAAGTAAAACGCCTGTCCACCAGCACGGTCAACAAGACGCTGTTCACCCGCGAACAGTTTATTGAAAAAGCCAAAGCCGAACTGGCCGGCCTCGACAAACCTCGTGTGTTTTCACTGCTCATTATTGAAGTCGACAACTTTGATGAGGTGCAGGACAAGCAGGGACGTGAAGCGGCTTCAAGGCTGTCCAAGTCCGTTGCCGGTGCGTTGATGAGTGTGTTGCGTAACGATGACGTACTGGGCAGCTACGGTAAGGAAGGATTCATCATTCTGTTACATGAAGCTGATCTACTTGAGGCCAAGAAACTGGCGGAAGACATGCGAGTGAGAGTCTCCCAGCTTAAAGCAAAACAGGGTGACAGCGTCCTTACCACAACCATCAGTATCGGCCTGACAACGGCTTCCGAAAAAGGTGAAGACATGGCCTCGTTGATCCGCAAGGCGGATATGGGGCTGTTCGTCGCCAAGGAAAATGGGCGCAATACGGTGAAAGTCAGTCTCTAGACCTTATAATACGCGCTCGTCAATTCGCGTTACTCTGTATTCATGGCTGATCTTAAAAATTATCTGCTGGTCACCAGCGCCTACTGGGGTTTCACCCTGACCGACGGCGCCCTGCGCATGCTCGTGTTGCTGCATTTCTACCAGCTCGGCTATTCACCCTTCCAGATTGCATTGCTGTTCCTGCTTTACGAATTTTTTGGCATTGTCACTAATTTGCTCGGCGGCTGGATCGGTTCTCGTTACGGCCTCAAACTGACCCTGACGTCCGGGCTCCTGTTGCAGGTGTTCGCACTGGCGGGTCTGGCTCAGGTCGATGCCCAGTGGCCCGAATTGCTGTCCATTGCTTATGTCATGGCCATGCAGGCCCTCTCCGGTATCGCCAAGGACCTGACCAAGATGAGTTCGAAGAGTGCCATCAAACTGGTGGTGCCGGAGAACGAAGACAGTCGTTTGTTCAAATGGGTGGCGTTGCTCACCGGTTCCAAGAATACGCTCAAAGGCGCCGGCTTTTTCCTTGGCGGTCTGTTACTCAGTGTGTTCGGTTTTCAATATGCGCTGTATGTTATGTCCGGCGCACTGATGCTGATATTTATCTTCACTCAGCTGGCCCTGCGTCAGGACATGGGGCGTGCCCGCAACAAGGTGAAGTTCTCCCAGTTGCTGTCGCGTAGTGAGCAGATCAATCTACTATCGGCGGCGCGGGTGTTTCTGTTCGGTGCCCGGGATATCTGGTTCGTGGTCGGTCTGCCGGTGTACCTGTCCGCCATGCTGGACTGGAGTGATTCCCAGGTGGGTGGTTTCATGGCCAGCTGGGTGATTATTTACGGCATGGTTCAGGCCGGCGCCCCGCGCTTTGTGCGCAATAAAATGGCGACTGCGCCCAGTGGGCATACAGCGCGTAACTGGGTGCTCTACCTGCTGTTGACCATGCTACTGATCGCAGGCGCCATGCAGGGCGGTGCGGGTCCCTGGTGGTTAATGCTGGGGCTGGTGATCTTCGGTGCGCTGTTCGCCATCAATTCTTCGGTGCACTCCTATCTGATTCTGGCCTACACCGAGCGTGATCATGTTGCCGTCAATGTGGGTTTCTACTACATGGCGAATGCCTGCGGTCGACTACTCGGTACCTTGTTATCGGGACTGGCGTATCAGGAATTCGGTATTCAGGGATGTCTGTGGACGGCGAGCGCTTTTCTACTGCTGTCGTTACTGTTTTCCGCGCGTCTGGCGAATGTACGACCGGAGCACAGGGTCTAGATCTGTCCACGTCGTTTCAGTGCCAGGTATTCGTTAATCAGGTCGACGTGCAGGCGATGGGGCAGGGCATCGGCAATAAACACGCCCTGTTTACGCAATGTCTCCAGCAAACGATGGCGTTTGCCGAGGAATTCGCTGGTGCCGGCATAGGCCAGTGCCGATTTGAAATCCGTTATCGGTTGTTGCAGGTTATCATCAAGAAACTGTTCGCGCAGATTGGCGACGATCACCAGGTGTTGTCGACGTAGCAGCTGGATCGCCGGTTGCAGATCATCCGCATCTTCGTCGTGCAGGTTGGTGATCAGAATGATCAGCGAACGTTTACGTTGGTGACTGATCAGCTGCTGGGCGGCCTGGGAAAAATCCGAACTGTCGGTGCTGGAATGCAGGTCATAAACATGATTCATCAGGGTGTTCACACTGTGCTGTCCCTTGAGCGGTGACAGCCAGCGTTGATCGCCGGCGAAACTCAACAGGCCTACCGCATCACCCTGTTTGAGTGCAACATGACTGGTGAGCAGAAACGCATTGAGGACATGATCGAAGTGGCTGAGTTCGCCATGACGCGCATGCATGCGACGACCGCAATCAATCATGAAAATAATATCCTGATCCCGTTCGTCCTGGTATTCCCTGGCAATGGGTTTACGCATGCGCGCGGTGGCTTTCCAGTCGATCTGGTTGAGTGAGTCGCCTTCGCGAAATTCGCGCAACTGGTGGAAATCCAGTCCCTGTCCGCGGCGTGGTTTGATGTGTATGCCCATTTGCCCGGTCTGTTGATGCAAACCAAGTGTCTTGAAATTGGCGATAGAACGAAAGTTGGGATAGATGCGTACGGTCTCCGCCCCGGCACGCTGGATACGATATTGCCAGAACTGAAGGCGAGACAGTACACGGATGAACAGGCGGCCGAAATGTGCGTCACCGCGTTGCAGGGGGCGCAACTGATAATCGATGTCAGCATGATGCTGCGGTTCGATACGTAAACTGACCGGCAGGTTGACGATGGCGACCTGTTGCGGATAGTCGTCGTTGATTTCGATCTGCAGAGGCCGTTTCAATTGATGTTGTACTCGAATGCGGACGTCGTTGTCCACACCCAGTGCCAGACTGTTGGGCACTTCTCGGCTGGCATCGACCAGGGCCAGGTCCGCTTTCGACCACCAGGCGTCGATAATCGCCAGCAGGAGTATGCACCCACAAACCACCCACCATACATCCGCCAGCTGCTGATGCCGTTCTGTGCTCATGAAAGGTTGCATGACCGGAAGCAGTGCAGCGGCCAGTATGAGCAGGCCGAGCAGTAATAACAGTCGTCGCGCAGGCCTCATAGGCGGGGTGCTTCCACCGATTCGAGTATTGTGTTCAGAATGTCGTCGCTGCTCAGGCCATCGATTTCTACATCGGCGGACAATGCAATACGATGGCGCATTACCGGTAACGCCATGGCCTTGATGTCGTCCGGCAACACGAAATTACGATGTTCCAGCAAGGCCCGGGCTCGGGCACAACGAATCATACCGATGGATGCGCGCGGACTGGCACCCTGAACGATAGCGGCGTTTTCTCGCGTTGCACGTACCAGCCGTACCGCATAGCGGGTGACTTCATCATCGACCACGACATCGGCCAGCATGCGTTGCAGGCCGACGATTTGCTGGGTATCGAAAATGGCGTTGAGTGTCTCGCCCTGCAAGGGATCGTCGGCATAACCGGAGGTGATCATCCGTGTTAGCTCGACTTCGTGATCATACTCGGGAAAGTCGATGTAGATTTTCATCAGAAATCGGTCCAGTTCCGCTTCCGGCAGCGGATAGGTGCCTTCCTGTTCGATCGGGTTCTGTGTCGCCATGACCATGAACGGGCGGGGGATTTCCCGCGCATTACCTTCCAGGGTGACCTGTTTCTCCTGCATCACTTCCAGCAGTGCAGCCTGGGTTTTCGCCGGTGAACGATTGATCTCGTCAGCGAGTAGAAAATTCGTGAACACCGGACCCTTACGAATACGAAACTCGCCCTGTTTCATATCGAACAGTGTATGCCCGGTAATATCGGCCGGCATCAGGTCCGGGGTAAACTGAATGCGTTTGAACTGTCCGTCGATGCAATTGGCCAGGGTGCGGGCCAGTAAGGTCTTACCCAGACCCGGCACACCTTCGAGCAGGATATGGCCGTTGGCGAGCAGGGCGATGATGACCTGGTCGACCACCTGCGACTGACCGATCAATACCCGGTTGATTGTTTGCCTTAGCTTGTCGATATTACCGTGCAGGGTTTGCAATTGATCTGTTGCTGGAGTTTCATCGTTCATAATGTATTCCTGATGGTCTGTAGGTCGCGCATCATGGCGGTGAATTCAATATCCTTGACGTTGAACTGGGCGAACAGCGCAGCATTGATCTGCTGCCCATCGATGCCGGTGAGTTGCTGTATGTAATTAATTTTCTGTTCCTGGTCGAGTCGTGTGAATCCCGGATCGTGATGCTGTAAGGCACGCAGTACTTCCTTGCGTACCGGTTCGATCAGGCGCTGTTTGTAATCTTCGCTCCATAAAAACTCGGCGCTGGCCTGGATATGTTCGACGATGGATCGATGCTGTTCGATCGAAGCATCGCGTATCGGGCTGAAACGGCGACCGCGATAAACCAGCCAGGCCAGTAACCAGATGCAGAAAATGAACAGCAGTTCCGGAATATACTTCAACGCATAATCGAACAAAGACGGTGTAAATACGCCATACAGCAATATGACTTCGCTGGAGTTTTTACTCAGAAACCAGAGCAGATAAGCATGATCCAGGCGATTGATGTGACTCGATTGCCAGATATATCTGTCCGAGATAACCGAGATCAGGCCCTGATCGAGCGCAATCTGCATAAAGTGAATCCGGTCTTCGCTACCCGCCCAGTAGAAGGGGGCCGGATAGGGTGAAGGCTTTGTGGTTTTATCTTCACGGAACAGTACCGGGTGTTCCAGTGATGACATTTCGGAGAAATGGACTCGAAAACGATAGTCCAGCTGGTTGAAATTCAATAGTGTTATGTCCAGATCCTCGTCTTCATCGGCTGGCGTTTCAGTCAGGGTCTGATTCAGTTGGCGCATGATTTCCTGCTGTGTGCGCTCGATTTTCTCTTCGCGACTTAGTTTGTCTTTTTTGTTTGCAGGCTTGTGCGAGTCATTTTTTTCTTCATCAGTCGTCTGTTCATCGTTCTCGTCATCAAACCAGTTGTAGCCGATGTTTTTTATGTCGAAACGCGACAGCAATGGATCGGGATTATCGTCGTTGTGGATCGGTGCGGCAATAACCAGGTGGCCTCCAAGTTTCACCCAGTCCAGTAGCTCATCGATGCGCTTGCGATTCATGGTGCGACTGGCGTTGCTGATGAATACCATCCCATCCCGTGGTAGACCGGATAATTTCTCATAGTCATAGCTGCTGGTGACCTTGATGCCGGTTCGGTCAAGGAACTGTTCTGCGGCCAGGTAGGGGTTGCGTCGTGCTCGATCACTCCAGCCTTCATTTTCAACCGATTCATAGGGCTCATACAGACTGAAAAAACCATAGACGACAAAAATCGTGAGCAAAACAAAAACCAGAGCCACCATTTTATTTTTCATTTTGCATCACCTCCGGCCACTCATTACACAGGGCCTGTACCTGTTGCGCTTCGGGCAACCGGTGTGCGTAGGCTAGCATCTGCCAGGTTCTTGTCATGCGAGTGACGAAATCGCTCATCTTGTTATCCGCTGAATGAGTCACGATGAGCGCACATTCCTGTTCGGTGTGACTTTCATTGAACTGGAATTGATGGCGGTGTATGAGCACCGACAGGGTTGAACGATACAGCAGGCCAATGGCTTCCCGATGGCGGCCCTGTTGCCAGAGACCAAGAGCCTGTCCGGCGACGTCTTCGGGCAGGCTTTGTTCGCGCACGTCCAGGCCGAACATGACGTCCGGAGATCGGGTTTCGGAGTTGCTGGTGCCACTGCCACGCGGGCGGAGGACGTCGTAAAAAATCAGGATACGATACAGCAGGTAACCGATAACCAGGATGGCTGCGATCCACAGTATGGCTTCGACGATTTGTGGAACGCTGACCTGCTGGCTACTGTCGGATTTTTTGAATTCACCATCGAACAGATGCTCGAGCAGCCAGCGAATGATTTTCTCCAGCCATGAGAGGTCGGTGCCCTCGGTTTCTTCGTCCTGCTGTTTGAGTCGCCAGCGCGTTACGGTGACTTCATTGTAAAAATCCTCGCCCTGGAGTACCTCGTCAATCAGCTGTTTTGATTTCTCGGTACTGATCTCCGGGGTGGTCTGGGCATAGCTTGAAGTCGGTTGCCAGCACAGGGCGACAGCGAAGCTCATCAGGAACCACAGTGCAAGCGAGGAGCCGCGACGTTGTTTGTGAGTTTCTGCCAGATGGCGAAAGCGCACTTCCAGGTCCCAGGCTTCCAGCTCGATACGCCGGTTGATGTACAGAGCAAAACCGGCAATGGCATAGAAGGGGCCGATCAACGCTTCACATAAAAACATCAGGGTGTTCTCGATAAGCATGGCCAGGGTACTTTCGGTGATGGCCAGATCCATCACATTAACATCCACCTGTTCCGGTACCAGCAGCATGAAAAAACCGAGACAGCCCATCCATATCAGTACTTCGAGATGCACACAGGTCAGGGTCAGCCAGGTTGCGGCATTCGAGCTGCGTAAGTGCAGTGTATGCATGCGCTTGCGCCGTGGTTCACCCTTGAGTTGTTCGAGTAAGGTGATCGGCATATCAAAGCTGCGTGTCAGGCTCAGGCGTCGCCAGGTGAGCCAGGGAATCAGGTCGGTTTTGTACAGCCTCGGCATCTGCTTTAAAAAGTCTCGCACGCTAACGTCTTCACCGAACAGGCGTCGACTGGCAACATACAGCGGACCACGATCCCACAGTGGTTTAAGCCACCAGGTGAGTACCGGTGCGAGCCAGTCGCTATCGATAAAGATGACTGTCAGTATGCAATAAGTGACGAACGCCGGGATGAACCAGGTTAGAAAGGCTACGCGCCACCAGCTGCGAGCCATGATGAATCCCAGATCGATGGCTTCCCAGTTGTTGCGCACGCGGGGGCGGATGCCGATCTTACTCAGATCCATGAACTCTCCCGCGACCGGCGAATACGCAATACAGAATGACCAGCAGCCACAAAACCCCGCCGACCGAATATTTGATGGCCGGTGTCAGGGTTGTACTGGACGACCAGAAAGCCTCCAGAAAAGCGGCGATTACCAGCATCAGTGTGGTGCCGTAGATGATTTTGATGGCGTCGCGACTGGCATGTTGTAATGCCGTCAATCTTGAAAAGGGTCCGGGGTCGATCAGTGCAAAACCGATTTTCAGTCCGGCAGCACCGCTGAACGCGATGGCGGTCAGTTCGAAGGCGCCGTGTCCGACTACGAACGGAAAAAAGGTTTCAGTAAAACCGACCTGGGTCAGATGGCCTGCGGTGGCACCCATCAACAGGCCATTGAACAATAGATAGAAAATCGAGCCCAGACCGAACACCATGCCACCGGCAAAAGTCTGGAAGCTGACGCTGATATTATTTTTGATGTAAAAGCCGAACATGAAAATATCGGTGTCCGACTCCCGTTCCCGGCCCAGCGCCCTGGAGCTCGGGTCGTACATGCTTTCATATTGTCGAACCTGTTCCGGCGACATCAGGCTGTAAATGATTTCATCGTTGGCGTAGCAGAGAAGAAACATCAACAGGCCGGGAACGAACAGCAGGCCGATGGCTGACCAGACATAACGACTGTTGTCGCGTAATGCCTGTGGAAAACCATATAGCAGAAAGCGCAGAATCTGAAAATTGAATCGGGCGTTGTGCCTGTACAGGCGATGATGGCTTTTCATCACCAGGTGATTGAGTCGGTCGACCAGATAGGGGCTGTAGCGTCGGTTTTTCGCAATGGCCAGATGATGACAGACCTGTCGATACTGTTGCGGGAACTGTTCCAGGTCCGCATCTTTCTTTGCGTCGAGTGTCTGTTCCAGTTGTTGCCAGAGTGACTGGTAACGTTGTTCAAACTCCTGTTGTTTCATCGAACCCCCAGCAACCAGTTGCCGATACTACGCAGGTAGCGAATGTTTTTATCGCCTCGTTTATGAGTGATCTCGCTGAGGATGTCCGCCAGTTCTTCCTGTCGCGCCGCCGACAGTTCCTGATGGCGTTCGGTAAATGCGATTATGGCAATCTGGTCTTCGACCGATAGCGGTACCGGCGGCGGTTGCGGCGTTTCGTCGCGTAGTGCCGAATGTTCGCGCGTCGGATTGCGATAGATCACCAGAGAGCCGGCCGCCAGATCGCCGAGTCGCTGGAAGCGTCGGGTCAGTACCATCGTCGTCAGGCCGGCAAGATAACCGAATGGCAGGAAGTCGACAAAGCGCAGGAGATTGCGGATGATCGAGGAGCTCAGTGTGATCGGTGTGAGGTCATCATTGACCACGGCGATACCCATGTACTTTTTGCCCGGAGTCTGTCCGTTGCGATACACCTCGAACCAGACCGGATAAAACCATTCCAGCAGAAACGATACGATCAATATGCCGCCGACGCCGGCAACACCGGCGAAGGCGAGAACGATGGACAGCAGGGTGAGAATCAGACTGCGAATCAGAATGTCGATTAAATAGGCGAGGGCCCGGACGACCGGGCCCGCCAGTTCGGATTGCAGGTCGATGCCTTCAGGCGTTTCGACGAGATGAAGCGTATCGAGCTGTTCCACCGGTCACCGTTCAGTTGATAGTCGAAGCTTCACATCCGAACATGTTGCGATAAATGATACCGAAAGCGATCATCATCATCGGCATGGTCCAGATCAGTCCGATACCCAGTGGCAGCATGGAAATGAAGATGATGATGGTCATCAGAATGAAAAAGCCCAGGAAGGAGAACCAGCGTTTGGTAATGGCCTTGCGCGAGGCTTCCATGGCTGCCCAGGGTGACAGGCCTTTTTCGACGACCAGTGGCAATGCCATCATATAAGCAATGGAGAGATAGATGCCGGGGATCACCAGCAGCAGGAAGCCGATGGTTACCATCACGTAAACCAGAATCAGTGTACCGAGAATGGTCAGCATTTTACTGAAATAACCGAAGATGGAGCTGGCCACGATGGGGGCATCAACCGCGCGCTTGATGCCGAGCATAAACAGGCCCATGGCAATCGGCATCAGTAACAGGTTCATCACCAGTTGTTGAATGACCGACGCGGTGATAATCGGGCCCGGACCAGCGTTGGGATCCATGTTCATGAAGAAAGGTATCATCACCAGGTTGGCCACGAACATGATGGCAAATGCGGCGACGAAGTAGAGTGCAAAGGCGACATTGAAAGTCCATTTGGCGCCGTTGGTTTTTTCCCAGGCTTCAGTCAGGGTATTCCCGACATTGAACTCGTAATCGCCGGCGATGCCTTTTTCCAGGGAGCCGTATTCGCCGGGCAACTGTTCGTTGCTCAGACTGGCGTCCGGTGCTTTATAGATGTCGGTCACGGAGAGTCTCCTATGTTGTCTTTGTCTGCGGTGTTAGAAATTCGGGTCATATACTTCTGTAATGCCGGGTCGGCCTGGGTCGTGTTTACAGGCACGATGTGAGGCCGTGTGACAGAAGCAGTCTGTTCTGCATCGATGGCATTGTCGAAGGATGCCGGCTGATGGCCGCTGGTATGTGTAGATAATAAAAATGGACTTGGTTGGAGCAGGCGGTCCGCCTGTTATAGATACTGCCAGTCACTGTGATTCATCCCTGCCGTCTTTATAATTGTTGTCTGCTGATGTCGGTGGTGTACCGATCCTCGGCGTTAAGATAAACCTTAGCAACAAACGTCCCGATTGCAAACATCGGTGTCACGCTTTGTAGCCCTGTTTATATTGTGTGTAATCGGGGTCAGCTTTTCGCTACATTGTAATTTCGCCTCGGCGCACCCAGTTTACTCAGAGCGGAGCCAAAATTTAGCTTGACTAAGTGTCAGGGTTACACTAAGTTATTCGTGTTTTTTGTATGCCCCGGGAAGATTCATGTTCAGTTATGAGTATCCACATCCCGCAGTGACTGTGGATATTGTCATATTTACCCTGAGCGCCGATCAGCTCAAGCTGCTGTTGATTCGGCGCGGCGGCGACCCGTTCCGCGGCCACTGGGCGCTGCCTGGCGGTTTCGTAAACATGGACGAGTCGCTGGAAAAAGCGGCCCGTCGGGAGCTTGAAGAGGAAACCGGGGTCGCAGGCGTATACCTGGAACAGCTCTACACCTTCGGCAAGCCGGACCGTGATCCGCGGGAGCGGGTGATAACCGTGGCCTATTACGCCCTGGTACCGGCAGAGATGCTGAATGTCCAGGCGGCCTCGGATGCGGAAGCGGTCGCCTGGTTCGGACTCGGCGAACTGCCGGAGCTGGCCTTTGACCACAAGGAAATCGTTTCCATGGCCCATGAGCGGCTGGTCGCCAAGCTGGATTATTCCACCATCGCGTTCCAGTTCCTGAACGACAGCTTTACCCTGGGTGAGCTGCAGAATATTTATCAAACCATTCGCCGCGAGGAGGTCGACAAGCGGAATTTCCGCAAATGGGCGCTAGCCCTCGACCAGATCGAAGAAACCGGCGAATTACGTCGCGACGGCGCCCACCGGCCGGCGAAGTTATATCGTATTAAATCGCCGGGCACGGTAGCGATCATAAAATGAGCGACACTTTTTCGAGAGGTGCGATATGAGCACTTTAGACAATATAGCCATCCGGGCTGAACACGAACTGCCGCTACCCGGCAGTGTGCCGACACCGGTTTATCAGCCCGACGAACTGAATGCATTGCGCGAGCGCATCAAGCGCTTGCTCAAGGAAAAGGATGCGGTGCTGGTTGCCCATTACTACACCGACGGGGAAATCCAGAGCCTGGCGGAAGAAACCGGCGGCAAGGTATCTGATTCACTGGAGATGGCGCGTTTCGGTCATACCCATCCGGCTAAAGTGCTGATGGTGGCCGGCGTGCGCTTCATGGGCGAGACAGCGAAAATTCTCAATCCGGAAAAACGCGTCATCATGCCCACACTGGAAGCCGAGTGTTCGCTGGACCTCAGCGCACCGGTGAAAGAATTCAGCGAGTTCTGCGATGCCCACCCGGACCGGACCGTGGTGGTGTATGCCAATACAAGTGCGGCAGTAAAAGCCCGTGCCGACTGGGTGGTGACCTCTGGTAGTGCGGTGGCCATCGTCAGGCATCTGCATGAACAGGGCGAGAAAATTCTGTTTGCGCCGGACAAGCATCTGGGGCAATACGTGCAGGAACAGACCGGCGCCGACATGTTGATCTGGAACGGTTCCTGTGTGGTGCACGAAGCCTTCAAGGCGGATGCGCTAGCCAACCTGAAACAGCATCATCCGGATGCGGCGATCCTGGTGCATCCGGAGTCGCCGGAATCAGTGGTGCAGATGGCCGATTATGTCGGCTCGACCACCGGCCTGATCAAGGCGGTGCATGACATGCCCAACCGGGAATTCATTGTCGCCACCGACAACGGGATTTTTCACAAGATGAAACAGGTGGCCGGCGACAAGAAACTCATCGAAGCACCGGTAGCCGGTGTCGGTGCCACCTGTGAAAGCTGTGCGCACTGCCCGTGGATGGCGATGAACGATCTGCGCAACCTGGCGGATACGCTGGAAAATATGAGCAATGAAATTTTTGTCGATGAAGAGGTCCGTAAGAAAGCCTTTATATCGACACAGCGCCTGATTGAATTCAATCAGGCCTGAGCAGTTGTTCAGTCACAGAGATACAGGGCAGGGTAGCCAAAGTCAGGCTGCCAGCTCCTGTTTTAACTCGGTATTCAGTTGCCGGATCAATATCAGGTAAGTCCGGAAACTTCCGAAAGCCGCCTGGTAGATAATAAATGCATCTTCAGCATCTTTTTTCTTTAAATCGGCAATCTCGTTGAGCAGTTGCTTCAGTCGCTTGAACAGGTTGTCGACACACATGGCCAGCCAGGCATCATTGTTGATCCACTTGTCGATAAACTGGTCCAGTCGTGTGAAAGTGCGCTTCAGCAGGGGATAACCGGTTTTGAACTGTTTCATGGTTTGCAGCTCGAGGTATTCTTCGTAGGCGGCTTCACCATGATTTCTGGGTTTGCTGATTTCGTTGAGATAGCAGGCGTTATAGGCAGCATGTCGGTCGTCGAAATGTTTTTCAAACTCAGCCTGGGATTCGAGTTCACACAGTGGCAGTAGATTGTCGGTGACGGCGTCATAGCCGATGCTGATTTCCGCCACCATACGATTATAGCGCTGGCCAAACTCACTGGCCTTTAGTTCGCTGTTGATGACTCGAGTGACCGCCGACAATTCAGTCAGGGTTACACTGATTGTTCCCAGTTCCCTGAGCAGGTCCAGTTCTATACCCATTTCTTAACCAGATATCTTATGTCAGATCGTTGATTTCAGCGACACAGGCGTTGTCCTTTACGGCGTGCAGTGCATTGTCGAAAATCATCTGATCATCGAACAACACGCTTTTAACCAGTATGTCACCGTCCTTGTCCTTGATGACGAAGAAAGTATCGCCATCCGGCACTTTGCCTGCGGCAATCTGCTCCGACATCAGCGAGCCGACCTTGACGTCCTTGATGGCCTGCTCGGCGTCCTGTTTGTCTTCATACTGACCGCTCATCATCAGTAGATCGCCTGTTGCGTTCAGGAAATGAAAATAGTAGGCACCGTCATCGTTGCTCATTAGCTGAAAACTTGCCGGCATTACGGTTCTCCCATGCTTGATCGCCATTAACCCAACTGGTGCAATGGTTGTGCCAGTCTGTAAATAATTGATTTGTCGTTATAAGGCCTTCTGTATATCGCATGATTGTCGTGTCCTTAACAATGCAGTGCGTATGATGTCGGGATTGCGACTTTATTATTTTTGCAGCCGGCGAAGTAAGGATTGAATGCATCCGGGCGTTGAACAATGCTGGTTTTTCACAATCCACAGGAACCTTTATAGAGGCGGCCCCAGGATTCATTAGCGAACACTGGTCACGTATTGGGGTACACTGGCAGCAATCCTGCATTCGTCTCAAAGCAGGTCAAAGGTATAACTGAACAATGCTGGATATAGCCATTATCGGTGGTGGGCTGGCGGGTTTATCCCTGGCGCAACGACTGTCATCGGAACCGCGCACCATCACCGTATTTGAAGCAAGAGATCGTTGGGGCGGGCGCATTTTCTGTGCGCCGGGCGCGGACGGTTTCCGTTACGATTTAGGTCCGAGCTGGATCTGGCCGGAATTTCAGCCGCGTCTGGCGGCCATGATTGATGGCGAAGATATCGCCGTTTACCCGCAATGGTCCGACGGACATTCTCTGTATCAGAGCGAACGTGAGTCCCCGCCTCAGGCATATCGGGATCAGGCTACTTATGCGGCGGCACGACGTATTCAAGGCGGCGCTTATGCCCTGATCGATACACTGTTGCGTCAGTTGCCGCAGGACAGTCTCAAGCTCAATCATCAGTTGAATAAACTGATCGATTGCGATGAATATATTGAATTGCATTTCTCCAGCCCGGCCGGCGAATTCAGTGTGAACGCAAAACAGGTGGTCACTACTATCCCACCACGGTTGCTGGTTAATACTGTGGCGCTCGAGCCGGCACTGGATCAGCCGTTGCAGCAGGCCATGCGGGATACGCCAACCTGGATGGCCGGTCACGCCAAAGTGCTGTTGCGTTATCCGCGTGCGTTCTGGCGTGAAGCGGGCCTGTCCGGCAATGTCATCGCACCATGCCAGGGTGCGATACTGTCGGAAGTGTTCGATGCTGGCTCGAATGATGCCGATCACGCAGCATTATCAGGTTTTTTCGCCATTCCAGCGTCACTGCGGAATCGATATCGTGATGATCTAAAAGCGCTGGTGCTTGAACAACTACTGAGTCTGTTCGGTAGCGAAGCTGCACAGCCGACGCACTTTCAGGTCATGGACTGGTGCAATGAACAGTTTACCGCAGCAATGGATGACGCAAACCTTCCTGCAAGCCATCCTCAGTATGGCCATCCCTGGTTGCAGCTGGATCACTGGAACGACAAGCTTTATTTCTGCGGGACGGAAACGGCGAGGGATTTCGGTGGTTACCTGGAAGGAGCGCTGGAATCTGCCGAACGCGTCAGCCGGTTATTGTTGTTGTGATTGCAGTGACAGGCATTTATCTATGCCTGGAGAATTGCACGAAACTTCGCTTCAGTGTTTTTGTTAATGTCTTTAGTCTGGATCACGGTGTTTAGTGTTCTGTTAACCTCTGCAACTTCAGCAATCTCTGAAGGTAATTCATACCGAGCAGTGCTTTGTAAGAACGCTACGATTTTTGACATATGCCACAATATTTGTTTTCCCTCGTGAACAGGTAAAGGGAATTGATCTGAATTGACAAGCATGACTTTGCGCATTGCCTGACGACTGATTTTAAGCAGGGTCGCTATATCTGACAGACCGACTAAGTCGGGTGTGGCTTCAATGAATTTTGCATCTGGAATGGCTCGATAGACTGCCGCCAGTGCGCTTAAAACAGCCTCTTCGGCATTTTCTGCTTCCCGACTAAAATCCAGTGCGATACGACCATTGATGCCTGTTCCAATTAAAGCGTCATCGCATCCAGCTTCAAATAGCGCATCTTCGTAGTCCGCAGGATTCCATTTAGAATTCGGCAGTTTAAACTTTAAGGTGAATTGATATTCTTTCATTGCGGTCACCTGTTGAATTACTCGTTCTCTTCTTGCGTATGGATGCAGCGGTCGACGACGCGGCGGATCTGTCTGGCATGGTTTCCAGGATTGCGAGGTGTGCTCCATATGCTACTGATGCAAAACTCACCACATCGACAATCCTGATCGTTATTTGGGCAGAATATCCGTGCGAAAGCATGTCCCATCGCATTTTCCACTCGCCAGCCATGTGTTTCAGCGTATTGAATCGCCGCCTCGATATCCTTCTCAGGATGTGTGTTGCGTGCCATGAATTCAGAAAGTCCCGGTTCAGAAAATATAAGAGCAAATCAGCAGGTTGTCAATCGACAACCTGCTGGGTATCTGTCTGATGCGCTATAAGTGATTGAATTTATAAGGCAGGATTAAATGTGGCAAGGCTTTTTGCCGACATGTTAATTCGTTATGAACCCGTTTTATTCGGGCACTACTGCTGAGAACGGCTCAGCATTTCTTCAGCATGGGCTCGAGTCTGCTGGGTGATTTCCACACCGCCCAGCATGCGCGAGATTTCATCGATGCGTTGCGCCTCGTCCAGCGCATTGATTTGAGTAATCGTCTGCTGCTTGTCGGTGTGTTTCTTCACCTGCATGTGATGATGCGCCTGTGAAGCCACCTGGGGCAGGTGAGTGACACAGAATACCTGGCGGCTTTCGCCGAGTGTTCTTAAGTGACGGCCGACGATTTCGGCAATGCCGCCGCCGACGCCACTGTCCACTTCGTCGAAGATCAGCGTGGGGATACGGCCCTGTTGCGCCGTGATCATCTGGATGGCCAGGCTGATACGTGCCAGTTCGCCGCCGGATGCGGTTTTCGCCAGCGCCTTGCAGGGTTGACCGGGATTCGCACTGACGGTGAACTCGATGTCGTCGATGCCATGCGCACTGAAGGCCGCATCTTTGTCTGATCTGACCAGAATTTCGAACTGTCCGCCCTGCATGCCCAGTGTCTGCATGGCTTCGGAAATCTTTTTGTTCAGGCTCTTCGCGGTCTTGCTGCGCGAAGCGGAGAGTTTTTCCGCCAGCGTGCGGTAATCCTGTTCCAGTTGTTTCGTCTGTTGTTCGAGCTGTTCCAGGTTTTCATCGGCGTGATCGAGATTGTCCAGCTCGCGACTCAACTGTTCGTGCATGGCCGGTAACTGTTCCGGCTCCACACGATGTTTGCGTGACAGATCGTGAATGGTATCCATGCGCTGTTCCACTTCTTTATAACGTTGTGGATCATTGTCCAGCGCATCGAGATAGTCGCGTAACAGGGATGCGGTTTCTTCCACCTGCACCATGGCGTCGTTGAGCATGTCGTTAGCCGGCGACAGGGCGTGATCGGTTTCGCTGAGGTTTTCCAGCGCCGAGGCGTGGTGGGATAACTGGGCATAAATGCTTTGCTCGTCCGATTCGTACAAGCCGTCCAGTGCCTGCTGACAGGTTTCCATCAGGCGATCCGCATTGGCTAGCCGATGATGTTCTTCGTTAAGCCCCTTGTACTCGTCTTCACCCAGTGCCAGTTCGTCCAGTTCCTGTACCTGGTAACGCAACAAATCGATGCGATCGCTACGGTCACTGGCCGCATCGCGTAGTTGTTTGTATTCGCTGCTGGTGGTTTTCCATTGCTGATAAATGGTTTTGAGTTTTTTCAGCGTATCTTTATGGCCGGCATAGTCGTCCAGCAACTGGCGTTGCATGGCCGGTTTCATCAGGGACTGGTGTTCGTGCTGGCCGTGGATGTCGACCAGTAACTCGCCCAGTTCGCGCATGTCCTGCAGGGGTACGGGGCTGCCGTTGATGAAAGCACGGGAACGGCCGTCGGAAGACAAACGACGGCGAATCAGGCAATCGCCTTCCGCATCCAGCTCCTTGTCCTTCAGCCAGTTCTGCACATGATCCAGCGCGCTGATGTCGAACTCGGCGCTGATTTCCGCCTTGCTGGCACCGGCGCGGACACTGTCGCTGTCGGCACGGTCGCCTAGCAGCAGGCCGAGGGC
>CBDULQ010000035.1:0-21113 GCA_965368115.1 uncultured Gammaproteobacteria bacterium
CAGTCAGCAGGCTGATATTAACAATGGATTTCATAGCGTTGACCTTATTGTTACAGGGTTTGGAATCTCGCTATGTATACCCGGGCGCGGCACGAATAAAGCAATATTTTTTTGTGGTAATGATCGTTTTTTAGAGTCAAAATAGCCGCCTTTGTAGACCTGCCGGCGCCCGCCGTTTTTTCCATGGACATCGAATTACTGAAAACCTTTCTGGAAGTCAAAAACACCCGTCACTTCGGCAAGGCAGCAGAGAATCTGTATCTGACCCAGGCGGCCGTCAGCGCACGGGTCAAACAACTTGAAGACTATTTCGGCACCCGCCTGTTCATTCGCAGTCGCAACAACATTCAGCTTACCGTGGAAGGTGAACGCCTGGTACCGCATGCGCAAACCATGCTGGTGGCCTGGTCGCGGGCGCGCCAGGAAGTGACCAGCAAGGCGGAACAGAGACTGCAGTTGAATATCGGTACCACCGGTGGTCTGTGGCAGTTCGTGTTGCAGGATCATCTGCAACAGATTCATCAGCAGCATCCGGAGCTGATATTGCGTGCGGAAGCACACGCCAGTGATACGCTGATCAATATGGTGCAGGATCGGGTGCTGGACCTGGTCGTGTCCTATGAGTCCACCAGTCTCAATGAACTGACGGCGCGTCCGCTGGGTAAACTCAAGCTGGTACTGGCCAGCAATGTGCCGGATATTTCAGCTCGGGTCGCGTTTCAGGATCACTATGTTTATGTGGACTGGGGAACGGCTTTTGAAATGTTTCATGCACGGCGTTTCGCCGATGCGCCGCCGGCGATGTTGAGCACCAATCTGGCGAGTATTGCGGAATCGTTTATCAAGCGCTTTCCGGGTAGTGCCTACCTGCCGGAACAGGTGCTGGCTCATCCGGGTAATGAATCTTTGAAACGCGTGGAAGGGGCGCCCAGTTTCAGTCGGGACGTTTACCTGGTGTATCGCAGCAATGCGGAACAGGCGTCATTGATCGAATCGCTGATCCCTCAGCTGATGTTGTAAACCCAACGATCAGATATAACTGTCCAGATCGCCGAGTTCACGCCGCAACCACTTCTCTTCCATCATTTCTTCGATTCGACGGCGTGCTTCAGCGGAGTTGTTGTTACGTCGGGAACGGCTTTCACGGGCATCGATGTCGAAATCAACCGCATCGTTTTCCGCGTCGTCAAACTGGATATCATCGTCGTCGGTCACAGAGCTTTCAACTTTCATATCTGTATCTCACCTGGGGATGACTCGGGGCCGGTCAACACTATGTGGGTATCCAGTGCCAGCCTTTAATTAGCAATGTCTAAAATATGGTTATCGATCCGGCCAATGTAAAACAATTGTTTTTTATCGACAGCATAGAAAATGTTTGTGATTAGAAAGAGCCCGGCAACAGGCTGTGCTGCCGGGCTCATTCAGCCTTACTCCGGCTTTTCCATTTCCGGTGCAGCTTCGCCGTCCGGGTTGCCGTATTCGCGGGCGCGACTGACTTCTTCGTTGATGCAGTTGTCGACTGCCTGCAAGCGTTCTTCTTCGCTGGCAAAACTGCCGAAGCCGTACATTTCGTCGCAATACTGACGAATCGATTGCATTTCATCCGCGCCCAGTTGCTCGGCGAATGCTGTTGCAGACAGACCGCTGGCCAGCAGCAGACCTGCCATTGCACAAAGCCAATTTTTTTGCATGTTCAGTTTTCCTCAACTCATGGAGATTGCCGCACGCGGCAGGTTTGCCGTTTGAGCGGTGTTTGACGAGGGCGTATTATTGGTTGGGTGAAATTAATGAGTAAAACGAATTATTGTGTAGCTAACGATAAGTAAATCTTGTCGTTGTCTTTTCGTTGTACACAATGACGGGGTCTGTCATGAGCATCGATCGTCGACAGTTTATTCAGTGGCTGGCCGCTGCCGGCCTGCTTGCAACACAGCCTGCCGTCGGGCAGCAGACAGCGCCGTTGCGTCGCGTCATTCCCTCGTCCGGCGAACGTCTGCCGATTGTCGGCATGGGTACCTGGTTGACGTTTGGTATCGATCCGCACAACCATGCTGCATTCGAACAGCGGTTGCAGGTGATGAAAACGTTTTTCGAACTGGGTGGCGGCATGATCGACTCCTCGCCCATGTACGGCTCTGCAGAGCAGGTACTGGGTTTGTGCCTGAAAGCACTCTCCGCAGCGCCGGGACTGTTCGCGGCCACCAAGGTCTGGACCCATGGTGATCGTGAAGGCATGTTGCAGATGGAACAGTCTCGATTGTACTGGGGACTGTCACGCTTTGATTTGATGCAGGTGCATAATCTGCTCGACTGGCAAACCCATCTGCCTCGCTTGCGTGCCATGAAAGAGGCCGGTGCGATTCGTTATCTCGGGGTCACCACTTCCCATGGTCGGCGCCATCAGGAACTGATCCGGATCCTGCAAAACGAATCACTGGACTTTGTACAACTGACTTACAACATGCTTGACCGGGAAGCGGAACAGCGACTGCTGCCGCTGGCCCGCGACAAGGGTGTGGCGGTCATCGTCAATCGTCCGTTTCAGCGTGGCGGCCTGTTTGATTACGTGGGGCGTCATCCGCTGCCTGAATGGGCGGTCGATATCGATTGCGCACACTGGTCGCAGTTTTTCCTCAAGTTCGTGTTGTCCCATCCCGCGGTGACCTGTGCCATACCGGCCACCTCGCGGCCGGATCACCTGCGTGAGAACATGGCGGCGGCCTCTGCACCGTTGCCCGATCAGGAGCAACGTCGCAAGATGCTGGCTTATCTGCAGTCGCTGTAGAACAGGAATCGGACCGCGGTGGATGTGACCGGGTTACGGACAGCCGGCTCAGGGCAGGTTATCATGCCAGCTTCGAGTGTCATCTTAACGTCAGCTTCAGGGATTAGCGATTCATACCATGAGTGAGCGCCAGATCAACTGCACCGTGATGTTCGTCGACTTTGTCGGCAGTACTCGCCTGTACGACCTGTTCGGTAACCTGAGTGCCAACCAGATTATCGATCAGGTGATCAGCCAGGCGGGGCAACAGGTGTGCGCTCGTCGAGGCGTGGTCGTGAAGACCATCGGCGATGAACTCATGTGTCGGTTCGAGAGCAGCGACCAGGCGCTACATTGTGCCGCCGAGCTACATCGCTGGATGGATCAGCAGCCGGAGCAGAACGGTTTTCGCATGGCGTTACGCATTGGTTTACACGCCGGCCCCGCGCTATTGATGACGGATGGTGATCTGTACGGTGATGCTGTGAATGTCGCGGCTCGCATGGCCGGTTTGTCCCGGGCGCGGCAAATTATTCTATCGGCGGATACCCTGACCGGTCTCGATGCGGACCTGGCGGCCCAGGTGCGGGTACTCGATCGGATTCCGGTGAAAGGCAAACAACAGCCGATGACCCTGTGCCAGTTCATCTGGGAACCCCATGAGGCGACGTTCATGGCGGCCGATTACGGCGTTCCCGAAGATGCGCAGGATGAACTCGACTTTGTGCTGAATTATCAGGATCGGGATTACCGTATCAACAGTGATAACCCCTGTCTGATGTTCGGCCGTGATGAACTCTGCGACCTGGTTATCGAAGCGGATCACGTATCTCGGCGTCATGCGCGAGTCGAATATCGGCGCGGCAAGTTTGTACTCATCGACCAGAGCACCAACGGTACTTTCGTCACCCTGGCCGACGGTCGCGAAGTTTTTCTGCGTGGTGAGGAAATGACGCTCTGGGGTGACGGCGTGATCAGTATCGGCACTCCCGGTGAACGAGCTGTGCGTACCCGCCTGTATTTCCACAACTGATCTTTTTCATTTTTTTGATCGATATCAAGCCCGGCCGGCATCCCTGATGACGTGTTCAACGTCTAATAATTGGAACAAGTAAGAAACTGCGCGAGGTGCGCAGGGGAGACCGGAAATGAAAACCTTGAAATTAAATAAAATCACAATGGCTCTGTTGGGCATATTGAGCTTAAGTCTGGCAACACCGCTAATAACCATGGCGGCGCCCGGCGACATGCAACTGGCTGCCGACCAGACTCGAACCGAAGAGCAGAAGCAGCTTAAAAAACAACAACAGGTCAAGGATGATGCCGTGCAGCAACAGGATCGAGATCGTTTGCGCGACCGTTTAAATGAACAGGATCCTGATGCAGACATGGATCGTGATCGCGACAGAGATCGGGATCAGGATCGTGACCAGGACCGCGATCAGCTTCATGATTCCGATATATTGCAGGATCAGGATCGCGACCGGGATCGTATTCATCAGTAAATAGCGATCCATACGGTGAACACGGCGGCCATGGCAACATGGCCGCTTTTTTTGTCGCTGTGAAAATCTCTGGACGCGGATACTGGCTCTAAAAAATGCCGGCCAAAACAGCTAGAATCTACGCCATCATGTTTAATATTGCAGTTTCAATCGGCTCCCTGTTGCTGGCCACCGGATTACTGTTGCTGGGTATGGGCCTGCAGGGCACCTTGCTTGGACTACGTGCCGGTGTTGAAGAATACAGTGTCACCACCATCGGTATCGTCATGTCGTCGTATTTTGTCGGCTTCGCGCTGGGCAGCTATTTTAGTCCGCGGATGATTCGACAGTACGGACACATTCGCAGTTACGCGGCGATGGCCAGCCTGGTATCGGCGGCTGCGATTGCTTATGCCCTGAACACCGAACCGTTGTTCTGGATTCTTCTGCGCATCATCACCGGATTCAGCATCATGGCTTCCTATGTGGTGATCGAAAGCTGGCTCAATGCCCTGGCCAGCAACACGCTGCGTGGGCGTTTCTTCGGTGCCTATATGATCATCACACTACTGGCGATGGCGGCCGGGCAACACCTGTTACGACTGGGTGACGTCAGTAGTTTCGAACTGTTCGCCATTTCCAGTATTCTGGTGTCGCTGGCCCTGGTGCCGGTGGTGTTTACCCGCATCGAACAGCCGCAGATTCATGAGCCGGCGCATTTGCCGTTGCAGGCCTTATATCGGATCGCGCCACTGGGGATGATTGCAACCCTGGGTGCCGGCGTGATTACCGGTGCGTTCTGGGGTATGGGTGCGATTTACGCCAGCAGTCTCGGACTGGACGATAACGGGATTGCCTGGTTGATGAGTGTCATCATTGTCGGTGGAGCGTTGCTGCAATGGCCGCTGGGTATCATGTCCGACCACATCGATCGTCGCAAGGTGATTACCTTATGTAGTCTGGCCGGTGCAACTATGGCGGCGTTGATGAGTCTGTTCAATGACCAGCCGGCGCTCTGGTTCTATCTGTTTTCGATGTTGTTCGGTGGATTTGCCTTTACTTTGTATGGTCTCGCCGTCGCACACACCAATGACCATGTGGTACCGGAGCACAGTCTGGAAGCGGCTCAGGGGTTGCTACAGGTCTACGGTGTCGGTGCAATTCTCGGGCCCTTGCTGGCCAGTCAGGCGATCGAATGGATTGGTTTTGTCGGGTTACCGCTGTTTTATTTGCTGGTGATGGCGCTGTTGACCGGATTTGCGTTGCTGCAGCTGCAACACGAACTGCCACCGCCCAGCGCGGGACACAACGAATTTGTGCCCATGGCGCGTACTTCGCCAGTTGCCCTGGAGATGAGTCCACAGACCCAGGACGATGAGGAAACCGAGTCCGTGGCTCAATAACCTGAACATCGGTGAGTTGGTTGCCTACGCACAATCGGTTAAGGTTAAAGCGTCGAAACTGAATTGAATGAGCTTGATTCGAGAGGCTGACAATGGATCTGATTTTAAAATTCGTCGAAGACATCGACTGGCAAACCATTATGTTCAGCGCTCTGCGTATTCTACTGGTGTTGCTGATTGCCTGGATCATCATGATCGCCGTACGCATTGTGTTGTGTCGGTTCGAGAAACGACTGACGCGAAAAACACAGGTCGAGGGTGAAGGCCCCACTGAAGCGTCCAAGCGTGCGGAAACCCTGGTTCGGCTGTTGCGTCAGGGCGTGCGTATTGCGCTGTCGATTGTTGTACTGTTGATCATCCTGCGCGAGGTCGGTGTCGACATCGGGCCGATCCTGGCCAGTGCCGGTATTGTCGGTCTTGCTGTCGGTTTCGGTGCGCAGAACCTGGTACGGGATGTAATTTCAGGGTTTTTCCTGATCATGGAAAACCAGGTGCGCGTCGGCGATGTGGCCGTGGTCAATGGTAAGGGAGGCCTTGTCGAGGACATTAATTTCCGCACCATCGTGCTACGCGATTTGTCCGGCGTTGTACACGTGTTTCCCAACGGCGCCATCGATACCCTGGCTAACCTGACACGTGAATGGTCGGCTTATGTGTTCGATATCGGTGTTGCCTATAAGGAAGACGTGGACAAGGTGATGGAAATCATGAAAGACGAAGGCACCAAGTTAAGGGAAGATGAAGTATTCGGTGCGCTGATGATCGAAGATATCGAGATTTTCGGTGTCGATCAGTTTGCTGATTCGGCTGTTGTGATCAAGGGACGTTTGCGTACAAAACCCATCAAGCAATGGGATGTCGGCCGTGAATACCGGCGTCGCCTGAAAATTCGATTCGACCAGGAAGGTATCGAAATTCCGTTTCCCCATCGCTCGATCTATTTCGGTGAAGCCAGTTCGCCGGTGCTTGCCCGGCTGGTTAATCAGGATGCCGCCAACGAGTGATTCTTGTCCGGTGCTGAGGATGCGCTCAGGATTTCTTAAACAGCCCCACAACTGTGTGGGGCTGTTTTCCAGGATTTGAAAGTGACTGACAGGTTTCGGAGTTTACTCCGCGCGTCCGGCTTCGGTCGCTTCCGGCACCTCGACCAGTTTGCCGGTCTTGCAGTCATAGATGTAGCCATAGATCGGGATATCCGCCGGTACCATGCTGTTGTTGCGTATGCGTTGAACGTCTTCAACCACACTACGGGCGTTATCACTAATCGTTAACCAGTTGATGTATTTGCCATCATAGGTGCCTCCACCGGCATTACTGTCGTGCCAGCCGTTGGCGTCGATGCTTGCGGTCTTCAGGCTGCCCGCCAGCAGATTTCCCATGATGTCAGATGTGAAGGTTTCCATGCCGCAGTCGGTATGATGTATGACAAACCATTCACGCGTACCGAGTAATTTGTAGGATATGACCAGGGAGCGTATGGCATCGTCGCTGGCCCGGCCGCCGGCATTTCTAATCACGTGCGCGTCGCCTTCCGATAGCCCGGCAAATTTCGCCGGGTCGAGGCGCGCGTCCATGCAGGTCAATACGGCAAAATGACGTCCCGGGGGCATGGGTAGCTGACCCTTGTCACCGAAGTTGGCGGCATAATCCGCATTGGCGGTTAATACTTCGTCTAGTACCTTACTCATTTTTCATCCTCCACCGATTTATCGACATTCCGTTGCGGAATGCGCGTTATATTTATTGCTGTAACACAATGATATTCGCCTGATAACTGGATGGGCTCGAGTTGTCATTCGAGTCAGCGAAGATCATTGAATCATCATAAGCACAACGACAGTGGTAACAAAATAAAGAAATTCTATTGTCACAAATCTGCCCGGGGCACGGATGTTGATGGTTTTAATGCTCGGCCGTGGGACGTGAGTGGGCGCAATGGAGGGTTTGCCGGGATGATGCGGTTAAGGCATTGAAGATAGTCATTAATCGTTTTTGTGAATTTAGGAACCTCTGATTAACTCTGGGCTAGGAAGATTGAGAACCAGAATGTTCAAATTCAAGGCGCGGATCGCACGTAATAGCCCGCTATTGCGAAGATTCGCAACGAAGAAATTGGACATTCTGGACTCAAGGTTTCCGTCCATGAGTTAATCAGAGGTTCCTTAATTTAATCCAAAGGCAAAATTTAGTACCATAGACGCCTACTCGAAACGTCCATTAGTGACTCGGCCGGGTCGTCCCCGATAACAGGCAAACTGTTTTATGCATGAACATTCGCTGCAGAACTGGCAACATTCTCATCAATTTTCCGTAATGAACGAACGGGGTGAGCGACGCACCCGCTATGTGCTGATACTCACCGCCATTACCATGGTGGCTGAAATTATTGCCGGTAGTGTGTACGGGTCTATGGCGCTGCTCGCCGACGGCTGGCATATGGGGACACATGTAGCGGCTTTCTTTATTGCGCTGTTTACCTATCGTTACGCGCGCAAGCATGCGGACGATCCGGCCTATGCTTTCGGCACCGGCAAGGTGAACGTGCTGGGTGGTTTTGCCAGTGCGGTGGCCCTGGCAGTCGTGGCGCTGGTGATGTTGATCGAATCAATCCAGCGCTTCGTCGATCCACAGGCGATTGCCTTCAACGAGGCTATTATCGTGGCGGTGATCGGGCTGGTGGTCAATCTGCTCAGTGCGCTGTTACTGAAAGATGATCACCATCACCATCATCACGGGGACGATGACCACCACCACCATGAACATCATGATCACAACCTGACCGCGGCCTATATGCATGTGCTGGCCGACGCGCTGACCTCGGTGCTGGCTATCCTGGCGCTGTTGTCGGGTAAATACCTGGGCTGGAACTGGCTCGATCCGATGATGGGCGTTGTGGGTGCACTGATCATTACGCGCTGGTCGCTGGGCCTGCTCAAACAGACCAGCCCGGTTCTGCTCGATGCCAGTATCGACCGGGATTATCAACGAGCCATTCAACAAACCATCGAGGCCGATGCGGACAACCGGGTGTTCGATATCCATATCTGGAAAGTCGGCGCCAATCATTATGCCGCAATCATTGCACTGGTTACCCATGATCCTCGGCCGGCAGAGCACTACAAGCAACTGCTGAAAGAGTTTCATCGTCTCGCTCATGTCACCATCGAAGTCAATCGCTGTCTGGACGCCTGATGTTGCAAGCGTCGATCCAGGTGTGAGCAGCCTGACTTTTTACACGATTTTACAGAATCAATCATCCCCGGCATCGCTCCGATAATAATATAATGTAAACCTGATAGCGTTTGGCATATCGGCGGGTACACCCGGCGATGACGCCGAGCGAATCACTGGATCGCATTTTTTTCGAGTGGGAAACATGGCTGCAGAAAAACACACTTCAGGTGACGAAGTCGCCCAGCGTCTGGGACTGGATGAGACTCACAGCGGACACCATTGGTATCGTCGCTGGTGGGTTATCGTATTGTTGCTCATCGTGCTGGTATTGATCGGCGTTAAATGGTTGAGTCGTAACGAGACACAGGGTCAGTCTTACCAGACCATACAACCCCAGCGCGGCGACATCACGGTGACGGTAACCGCCACCGGTACATTACAGCCGGTGAATCAGGTTGACGTGGGCTCGGAAGTATCCGGTACCATTCGTGACGTGCTGGTGGATTTCAACGATCGCGTGAAAAAAGGCGATGCACTTGCTGTCATGGATACGGATCAGCTTACTGCCCAGGTTAAGCAGGCGAAGGCGTCTCTGGCACTGGCCGAGGCGAAGGTGAAGCAGGCCGAAGCCACGGTCATCGAAAAGCGCAACACACTGCGCCGTTCCATCGAGCTTAAAAAGTCAGGCATGTGTTCGGAACAGGATTGCGATGCGGCGCAGGCGAATTTCGATCGCGCCGAAGCTGATCTGGCGAGTGCCCGTGCCCAGGTGGTACAGGCCCAGGCGGCACTGGATGCACAACAGACCACACTTAAGAAAGCCACCATCGTGTCACCCATCGACGGCATCGTACTGAACCGGGATGTGGAACCAGGACAGACCGTGGCAGCATCGTTCCAGACACCGGTACTGTTTACACTGGCGGAAAACCTGACCCAGATGGAGTTGCATGTCTCCGTCGACGAAGCGGATGTGGGCAAAGTCCAGGTTGGTCAGCAGGCCCGATTTACTGTCGATGCCTATCCGCAACGCACCTTTCCCGCCGACATCAGTGAAGTGCATTTCGCCTCGCAAACCGTCGACGGTGTGGTGACCTACGAAACCGTGCTCCATGTGGATAACTCGGAATTACTGTTGCGTCCGGGTATGACCGCCACCGCAGATATCACCGTGCAACAGGTTAGCGATGTCCTGATGGTGGTTAATGCGGCACTGTATTTCACCCCGGCAGAAAACAATACACAAAGTCAGAAAAAATCAGGTGGTTTGCTGAGCAGCCTGTTGCCGCGTCCACCACGCCAGGAGAAAAAACAGCCGGCGACCGCAGGCCCCGGTAAGCGCCTCTGGGTATTGCGTGATGGTCAGCCGCAGGCCGTCGGTGTTAAAACCGGCGTCAGCGATGGCGTAAATACACAGATCATCAGTGATCAGTTGACGGTCGATGATCAGGTGATCATCGATACCGTGACGCGTTGAGATGAGCATTATGCAGGTGCCGGTATCCGAGTCCGCAGCAGTCATCGAACTACAGCAGGTAAAAAAAATATACGGTAGCGGTCAGGCTGAAATGCAGGCCTTGCGCGGTGTCGATCTGCGCATCGACGAAGGTGATTTTGTTGCGGTGATGGGACCCAGCGGTTCCGGAAAATCCACCTGCATGAACATCATCGGTTGTCTGGACACACCCAGCAGCGGCGAGTACCGCTTTCGCGGTGTCGAAGTCGGCGGTCTGCAACGGGATCAACGCGCTTTGCTGCGACGACATTACCTGGGTTTTGTATTCCAGGGCTTCAACCTGCTCAATCGCACTTCGGCACTGGAGAATGTGGAACTACCGCTGATTTATCGCGGTACCCCTCAGGCGGAACGTCATCGCATGGCGCGGCAGGCACTGGATGCCGTGGGCCTGGGCGGCTGGGAAAATCATACCCCTGGCGAACTGTCGGGTGGCCAGCAGCAACGGGTGGCTATCGCCCGGGCGATTGTCACCCAGCCTCAGGTGTTACTGGCCGATGAACCCACCGGCAATCTGGATACCGCGCGCAGTCATGAAATCATGCAGTTGCTGAGCGACTTCAATCGCGAACAGGGCATCACCATTATGATGGTCACGCATGAACCGGACATGGCGGAGTATGCCCATCGTCAGATTCATTTCGTCGATGGCCTGGTGGCCAATGATACGCCCGGAGGTGCAGGCTGATGTTGTGGAATGCACTGATCCTGGCGATTCGCGAGATACGACGCAATGTCATGCGTTCGTTTCTCACCATTCTCGGTATCGTCATCGGTGTTGCAGCGGTGATTACCATGGTCACCGTTGGTAGCGGTGCCACTGCTCAGGTGACCGCGCAGATTTCCAGTCTCGGCAGCAACCTGCTGATGGTGACCCCCGGGCAACGCATGGGCATGGGGCAGCGTACCGCATCCCGCGCTTTTGAAATGGATGATGTCCAGGCGATACAGCGGGAGATCAGTTCACTGGTAGCGGTGGCGCCTTCGGCAACCGAAAGTATGACTGCGGTGTACGGCAATCAAAACTGGTCGACCCGGGTAACCGGCACCAACAATGAATTCTTTCTCGCGCGCAACTGGTCGCTGCAAAGTGGCCAGCAGTTACCTCAGTCGGGCAAGGCGGAATGCATACTTGGCGCGACCGTGCGTAAGCAACTGTTCGGTAATCAGGACCCTGTTGGTCAGACCATTCGACTGGAAAAAATCGCCTGCAAGGTGATCGGTGTGCTGGATGCCAAAGGTCAGTCCACCATGGGTACCGATCAGGACGACCTGATCCTGATGCCGCTGCGTACTTTTCAGCGACGCATCGCCGGAAACCAGGACGTGAGTATGATTCAGGTGTCGGTAAAGGATGGCGTGTCGACCGAAAAAGTGGAGCAGAACATCCAGCGCCTGCTGCGTGACCGCCGTCATATCGCCAGTAACGAAGACGACGATTTTTCGGTCATGGATATGAAGGAAATCACCAAGATGCTCACCGGTACAACCCGTGTGCTGACGGGGTTACTGGGTGCGGTGGCGGCGGTGAGCCTGCTGGTCGGTGGTATCGGTATCATGAATATCATGCTGGTATCGGTGACCGAGCGCACGCGCGAAATCGGTATTCGCCTCGCCATCGGTGCACTGGAGCGAGAAGTGCTGATGCAGTTCCTGGTGGAAGCGGTGGTGCTGTCGTCACTGGGCGGTATTGTCGGCATTCTGCTCGCGCTGATTGCCTCGCTGGTGTTGACCAGTCTGATGCAGGTGCCCTTTGTACTGAATACCGGCATCATTGCACTGGCGTTTATCTTTTCCGCTGCGGTTGGTGTGATCTTCGGTTACTTCCCGGCGCGCAAGGCAGCGCGACTGGATCCAATCGAGGCCTTGCGGCATGAGTAATCATTCAGTGTGACGTGGTTGGTCTGCGCCGGTCTTCAAATACGGCATGCTGTAATCAACCGCATTATTCCATTCTTTGTCGATCGAGATGCTCAGCTTTTGCCGTGCAGAAGAAACGTGAGTTGCAGCAGAGCAATGGCAAACATCCAGCTTCCCAGCACGCGTATGGCAATATGATGCCAGGGTCGACTGGCCAGTCTGGCGAACAGGCCGCTGAAATGAAAACACACGGCAGCGGCGACGAGTATCCCCAGTGCCGGCGTTGAGGATATCGAAGCAAGCTCGGGTTGGCGAGCGGCGAGGAACAGTCCGCTGAAGATGCCACCAGGCAACGCGACCAGAGCCGCCAGTATGGAAGGCAGTCGGTAATGGATTAATACCAGCAGACTGGGAATCAGTATGAATCCGTGGCCCAGTGTTATGGCCACGGGTGCAACGGATCGGTTGGTGGCGAACAGCAGGGCGATCAACATACCGGCGAGCAGACAGCCGAGTACCAGCGCATGAATCCGAAAGTTGTGGCGATACACCAGCAATGCGCTGCTGATCGCAATCAGCATCGAAGAAACTGTCATGAGTTGCAGCTGCATGCCTTCACCCAGCCGATGAATCCAGTCTGCGTTGACATGGGCATGGGCCGGGAAAGGTAGCAGACTGAGTGCAAGCAGTCCGACTAAACCGACGATCCTGTTCATGATGTTATGAACAGGGCGAGCTGCAGATGATAGACACCGATTAATGCAATGCTCGCGCCGCTTCCCTGAATCAGGCGCCGACCGGCAGGCCAGCGATACAGCAGGCCAAGCGCAATACCGGCAAGATGCAGCAAGCCAGTGGCGACGACGAAGCCGGTGGCGAACAGTATCGGTACACCGAAGTCGGGCAGGGCGGTACCGTGCGGATGACCGTGATACAGGGCAAACAGGCTGACGATGACGAATGCGACAGGCAGCGGTAAACGACGCCGGGTCATCACCAGCAGGCCGAGTACGATACCGGACAGGGCAATACCGATTTCGATCCCCGGCAAGGGGATACCGATAATGCCCAGCACCGCGCCAAACGCCATGATTAATGGGAAAGCGACCGGCAATACCCAGATCGCCGGCATACCCAGAATGGCGCCCCACAATCCCACCGCCACCATGGCGACGATGTGATCGAGTCCGGTCACCGGATGTAACAGGCCGCTAAGAAAACCGCCGTCGCCGCCAGTCGCGGATTCTACGTGTGCGAAAGCCGTTGTCGACAACAGCAGGCCGCACAACATGCATAGCATTAAACCGGGCCCTGTGGATCTGGCGAACATGGGCCGATTCATTAGAACAGTGCCGACATGGAAAAGATCAACCGATAATCTTCGGTGCCTTCGCCGCCCTGTTGCTGGTCTTCTTCATTCAGGTCGGTCCACACCGGCGTCTTGATACCCACTGCGCTGCTGATGTTGTCCCAGTAGAAACGTACGCCGGGCAGCAGGTAAATCATCTGTCCGCCAGTGGCGGTTTCATCGATACCGTTAGTGCTGTCTCGTCCCAGTTTCAGATACTGGACTTCCAGCGCCAGGTCCATTCTGAACTTTCGCGCTTCATCGACTTGTGCACGATACACCAGCGCCGAGTTGACGCGTGTTTCGGTACCGAAGCGGGTACTGTTGCCGTCATCGTAGGTGTATTCCTGAAACAGGATGGTCGACACTTCCTGGTTGAAGGTCCAGCGTTCGCTCAGCAGGCGCGTGGCGGTCAGTCCCAGTGACCAGGATGATTTGCCGAAGCCCGTGGATTTGCCTGGATCGATGTCGCCGTTGCTATCGCGCAGGTTGGCATCGCCGGTGGGCAGGGTCAGGCCGCCGAACACGGTGAAGTGCCAGTCTTCCATATCATCCAGACTTTCGCTGGCCGGGTTGAGCATCCAGCCGCGGTCATATTTGAAACCGATTTGCGCGAACAGCGATACATCGGCAAAGTCGCGGGTGTTGAAACCACCCGGCTCGTCGCGTTTGTCATGGTAGGGCAGGAATGCATAAACGGAGAGCCAGGGCGTGAAGCCGTGACCCAGGCCCAGCATCCAGTAGTTCGCGTAATCGCTTTCCGGGTTGCCGGGGTCTGCATCATAGGTTTCGTAACGGGCATGATCGAGTTTGAGATAAGCCAGTGACCGGGCGGCGGGCAGGGTTGCCGAAGTGGCCGCTTCAATCGGGGCGCCGGGGCCGCGTAAACCAACAGCACCGAGGCCGGCGACGCCATGATGCGCAGAGGCTGAGTGGGAATACAGGCCGAGCGCGCAGAGGATACCGGCATACAGAATGGAACTTCGCATTAGTGAGACTCCGTTTTCAGGTTGAACATGAGTACGCTGGAACGTACCTGTTTGTCAGCCTTGTCCGTGTTTAAAGCGCGTTCCAGACTGGCGCTGACGATTTGCAGTCCGGTATGGCGAATTCGAATATTGATGTGGCCCTCGGCATCACTGACGCCGCGCGCGTCACCGTGATAGGCAACGGCTGCGCCAGCCACCGGCTGGCCATCGAGCAATGTGGTCAGGCGCAGTTTGTCGCCGACGCTCAGGGTAAATGGGTTTTCCTGAAATACGATCTCGAAACCGTCGCCCAGTGGCCGGGTGAGTCGCGGTGACCAGGACTCGATGCGTTTCACGGTTTCCAGTGCCTGCCAGCTGCGCAGTACCGCAAACAGTTCGTTCTTCGGTTGATTGCGCGTACCGGTCAGGGTTTGCGACCAGTAACCTGAATCGAGACTGATTAGCAGGGCCTGGCAGGGACCTTTGATGAGCGGCGGATAACTGCCGCTGACCCGGCTACTGTGCAGGCTGCCGTCGCTGGCCGACAGGCATCGGGTGGCGGTGATGATCGCCGGGTCGAAGGGGACTTCTTTCGCGCCCTGGTGTTCCGAGTAGCGGTGACCGCGATGCAGGTGGTAATCTTCGCCTGTCGGTTGCAACCAGTAGTCATGAGCGAACAGGCTCGGGCTGGACAGACACAGGGTGATCAGTAGTAGTGGTTGTAAACGCATTTTATTGTTGTTGATATCAGTATGATAAATTTATAATTTGTCATACCGTAAATGAATTTACCGCCCAGTGCAACTGGCGGCGAGTTTTCAATCGAGATACGAAGTGAAAAGTTTCTAACCGGAGCGGTTTTATGCAGAGAATGACCATCACCCTGGACGATGAACTGGTCGAGGAGTTCGAACAGTTTTTACAGGCCAAAGGCTATGCCAATCGTTCGGAAGCGATTCGCGACCTGATTCGGGATCGCCTCGATCGGCAACGTCTCGACCAGCACCCGGGCGGGGATTGTATAGCTACCCTGAGTTACGTGTATAACCATCACCAACGCGAACTGGCCACTCGTTTGACCCAGGCGCATCATGATCATCACGATCTGTCGGTATCGACCATGCACGTGCACCTGGATCATGACAACTGTCTGGAAACGGTCGTACTGAACGGCAAGACCAGTGAGATACAGGCCTTCGCTAACGACGTGATTTCACAACCCGGTGTGCGTCACGGCAAGTTGTACCTGGTGCCGGCAAAGCAGGAAACCGCAAGCCATGCCCATGGCGAACATGGCCATGCCCATCGGCATCAGCACATCAAGCCGATTTCATAACTCGCTTGCCAATGAGAGAGTACGCTGTCCGGGTTTATTGCTTCGCATCCTGCCCGAAACTGAGCAGGTGGCCGTCCGGGTCCTGAATGCTGAATTCGCGCATGTCGTACAGCGTGGTTTGCAGTGCCGAAGGTGAGTAGCCCTGGTCACAAAGATGCGCATGCAATGCGTCGACATCGTCGGGATAAAAATAATAGATGCAGGGCCAGCTGGTGTCCTGATGAGGATCGATATCCTGTTTCAGTGCCGGACTGCCACCGGATTCGGATAGCATCAGTTCGGTATCGCCGGAGCGAATGGTTGCCCAGCGCCAGTCAACGACGGCAGCCGGATCGCTGACGATGCTGAATCCCAGTCCCTGCTCATAAAGAGCCAGGCTGGTTTCGATATGACTGACATTCAACATGGGAATGAGCCGTTTCAGTTTCATGGCAATTCTCCGTTGTCTGTGGTGTGGCGATCGATATTCCAGTATCGGTGTCGTTCCCAATGATGTGACGGTCGTTAACCGGGCATGCAGTCGGTGATGTCTTTCACAGCGCAAACACGATCATCACGATAATCGCGATGTATAAAAACAGCTGCCCCAGATTTCCATGGCTGAGTTGCTGATTACGATGATGTTGTTTAAGGGACTCAACTTCCGCATCGGACAGGTCATGACAATGAACGCAGTGATCGGCTTTGGCCGGATATCGCAATCCGCAACGCTTGCATTTTCGAGTCAGGCGGATTGGCGGCGGTATCATCAACATGGTTTAATCAATCTGCAGCGAACTCGATTACATTGTGAAAGTTGTGTTCGATCGTAGCGGCCATTTATTCGATCTTGAAATCGACGGATAGATTGGCTTCATACAGTATCTCGTCGAATGAAGAACCCTGTGCCGGTTCGCGCAATTGCGTAACCGAGCTGTAACCGGCAGCCTCTTTGCTACGTACCGACATCACCGCCTGATCCAGTGCCAGTGCACCACGGGTTGCGCGCTGAGTGATGTGGCTGTCGCGAATACCAATGGGTGACAGCTTGACGCCCAGAGACTTTTCATAAAAAGCCTTCTGTTTGAGGATTTTATCCAGTGCCTCCGCTTTAACCTTGCGATTGAATTCATCTTCCTCCGAATGTTTGAATTCGGTGTCGGTGAATTCCACTTCTTCATGCCGGTCGGCTTCGGCAGCAATGGTTTCCAGATGGGTGGACTGGCTGATGGTGATGGCGATACGATTGACCACTTTGTAACTCGAGGGCTTGCTGCCAAACCAGCCGTACTGAGGTGACGAGGAAAACCTGGAATTACGTATCGCCTGGCGATCGATGCCTGCACTGGTCAATACAGTGGCAATACTGTTGCGTAATTTTGTATTTTCGGCAATGGCTTCGGACAACAGTTTGTTTTCGGTCGTCACCACCAGGCTGATGATGGCTTTGTCGGAATAAGCGCGGGTTTCGGCATGACCTGAAATGGTAACGACTTTATCGGCCGGATAAAGAAAGCCGCGTAAATCCTGAGGACTGCCTTTGAGTTCAGGTTCGGCATGACTTGTAACAGGGAGGATGCAAAAGACCAGAAACAGCGATGCGAGACGGAGATTCTTCATGAACATAGTCCTTTATTATATGAATGCTGCGGAGAACTCAATTAACAGCCTGTAGCGTTTCAGGCGATGATAGCATTTTTTTGGCGGCGTTTTTATTGTTTGCCGATAGCGACGGATGCTGCAGGACAGGTGTTATTCCTGTTTGCAGATTCAGTCCGGGTCCAGACCGGTGGCGACTTTCTTCATTGCGGCAAAACATTGCGGGTCGATGGCGCTGTCGACATGTTTGGCCATGATTTCCAGGGTTTCCGGAATCGGAATGGCGCCGCGGTAGGGGCGCTCGGCGGTAATGGCGTCGAAAATATCGGCGACGGTGATGATGCGTGTTTCGATCGGGATGTCCTCCGCGCTCAGGCCGCGTGGATAACCCTGGCCATCGAGTCGTTCATGATGTGCAGCGGATACCTGGGCCAGCTCGTTGAAAATACGGATGCGTGAGAGGATGGATTCGGTAAAGCTGGCATGCATCTTCACCGCATGCCATTCGTCGTCATCGAGTTTTCCCGGTTTGTCCAGTACCGAATTACTCACCCCGAGTTTACCGACATCGTGTAACAGGGCGCCACGGCGCAACCAGCGTCGGCGTTTTTCTGAAACACCGAGTTCTTCGGCGACCAGGTCGGTATACAGGGCGACGCGTACGCTGTGTCCCTGGGTATAGGGGCTCTTGGCGTCGACGATCTGTCCGAAAGCAGCGGCGATTTCGTCCAGGTAATCATCGTCCAGCGGTATTTCGTCGTGTCCCGGTTCCAGATCCAGGATCGCCAGATGCAGTTCATCGGAACTCAACATGGCCCAGAATTCACTGTCGTTGGTGAGTGCGTTCAGTGCATCGACCAGCTCGGGATCGAACCAGCTGCCGGCTCGATTGCGAGCTTCCTGCATCGCTGCACTGGGCCCGCCCACGGTGTGAAACACATCCACCACCTGGGACAACAGGGCGATGCGGGCGTATACGGGAATGTCGTCACCCGCCAGCGCATCCGGACGACCGCTGCCGTCCCAGTGTTCGTCGAGGGAATGGATACCCGCCGCGACACCTTCACTGAAACGTAACTGACGCGCGATATCGGCGCCGCGCTGGCAGCGCGTCTGGATCAGTTCCTGGGCCATTTCGTCACCATGTTGAACCACCTGCATGATGGCCTTGAAACGCTCCATCAAACTGGATTGCAGACCGGTGTGACCGACGATGAATTTCAATGCCGAGCTCAGGCTGCCGTTTACCCATTTGAAATCCCGTTTGAAACTCAGGTCATCGGTGAGGTACAGCTCGCAGATGCGTGCCGCATTGCTGCTGCAACCGAGATCTTTCAATAACAGCGTGTAATACAGTTCCCACAAGGTTTGCTGGGGTAAACCGATGTGCCGGCCGATGTGCATGCCGATCCAGCAGCAACGTACGCAATGGCCTTCCGGCTGACCTTCGGTGATATCGAGGGCATGACTCAGCGAACTGAGGAGTTCCGATAATTTGAGGCCGCTTAGTGGCATAAACTGACTCTTGGATGGGGGTATAAGGAGTATAGATAAATTCGACCGGCATTAAGTCACCGGTTCGGGGGGGATTATTGAGCTAATGTCCGTAAAAAAACATGGACAATTTGTACAGTGCAGTACTGTTGAGTTTAAGTGGCAGGCATGAAGAAAAATCGCAGCCCCTGTTTCTGAATGATCAGGCTGGTCTGACGGAGTTCTTCTTTGTTTAAGTATTTTGTCAGTAAGTTACATCCTGGGGTTTGATTTTATATCGGCTGGAAACTTCGAAAGTCTTGTGCAGAATAAGCTTTCCCTCATAATAATATGATCTTGTCCAGGTTCCTGCGACCATTTCGTAGTCGTGATTGATGTAGTAAGAGGCGCCATTCTCGACGATTCCGTCGACCACCTTGAATTCCGTTTCGTATTCAAAACGAGTCTGTGTTTTTCCGTCGTGTCTTGTTATCGGGGGGTGGGTGACTACACATTTCAGTGTTACCGAATCGCCTGGCAGGCCATGGATTCGGAAGTCGTAGCCGAAACGAACACCGAACACTAGAGGGATCTGGTCGGTTTGACGGACATGACGCGCGTGCCCCGTTGTTTTGCCGATTTTTCCAGAGGGTACCGCAGAGTTGTTTTCGGTATAGTATTCACCGACGTTTTCATACAGGCCGTATCGATAGATTTCACCGGTAACCTGATCTTTGCTGTTCATTGTTGAACAGCTGATTAGTAGTAGGATAAAGAAGGCGGGAAGCATTCTTTGCAGGATCGATAGTCGTGTAATCATGGTTCTCGTCAAAGACATATAATGCGTTAATCATTCATATTTCTGGTTGAATCGACGGTTGTTTAGTTGAGTGTATCTCTTTTGGTGCAGGTAGTATCAGGAGAACTGGTCGAGTTTCAGATCTGGAAAAAAATAATGGGAGTCTTTGCTCCCATTATTTGTCCATCGCTTCAATGCAGGCATGTTACTTCGGCATCACATCAAAATAATGACTGTTTACCCACATGTGTACGGCGATGCTCGCCGCATAACCGGCGGCGATGACCGGTGTCCATTTCAGGTGCGAGAAGAAGGTGTATTTACCGCGCGCCTGACCCATCAGGGCAACGCCGGCGGCGGAGCCGATGGACAACATGGAGCCACCGACGCCGGCGGTGAGTGTGACCAGCAGCCACTGGCCGATGGACATGTCCGGGTTCATGGTGAGTACCGCGAACATCACCGGAATGTTGTCGACGATGGCGGACAGTACACCAACGGCGACGTTGGCCGGAGTGTGGCCCCATTGTTGATACATGGTTTCCGATGCCAGGCTCAGGTAGCCGAGGAAACCGAGACCACCAACACAAAGTACCACGCCGTAGAAGAACAGCAGGGTATCCCATTCGGCGCGGGCGATTTTCTGGAACAGATCAAAAGCAACCGGACTACCCAGGTCGCCTTCATGACCTTTATCTTCATCGATCAGCGGCATCTTTTTCGGTGTCGTTTTGGTCAGGTAATAACCGAAGAACGCCAGGTAGGACAGGCCGGTCAGCATGCCAATGACTGGCGGCATGTGCAGTGAATTGTGGAATGTCACGGCAGTGGCGATGGTGAGCAGAAACAGGAAAATGATGCGTTTGGCGCCACGCTTCATGCCCATGGTTTCACTGGCCACCTGGGGCTGTTCATTGGGAATGGCGAAGTGCATGACTGCCGCGGGTACCACGAAGTTGACCAGTGCCGGAATGAACAGGGCGAAGAAGGTCCAGAAATGGACCACGCCTTTCTGCCAGACCATCAGCGTGGTGATGTCGCCAAAGGGACTGAAGGCGCCGCCGGCATTGGCCGCCACCACGATGTTGATACAGGACAGGGTGACGAATCGTGTGTTGTTACCGCCAACGGATAACACGACGGCGCACATCAGCAATGCAGTGGTCAGGTTATCGGCGATCGGTGAAATGAAAAACGCCAGGAAGCCGGTCATCCAGAACAGGGTGCGGAAACCGAAGCCCTTGCTGATCAACCACTCGCGTAAGGCATCGAACACCAGGCGCTCTTCCATGGCGTTGATGTAGGTCATCGCCACCAGCAGGAACAGCATCAGTTCGGCATATTCTTCCAGGTTGTGGCGCACCGCCGCTTCGGCGACCGCGGGGATGCCGTGACTCACTGCAACCC
>CBDULQ010000036.1:0-21112 GCA_965368115.1 uncultured Gammaproteobacteria bacterium
CAGTAACGGAGACCCATCATGCGTGAGTTACAAGTTGCTTCGATACACATCATTTCAGCGACCGGTTTATGGCTATTGCCCGGTGCAGTGGTCGCGCATCCGGACGGCGACCACACCTTCGGTACGCTACAGCACTTTGTGCATTATCTGACCTCAACCATTCCACTGAGCTTACTGCTGGTTCTGCCTCTACTGCTGATCTTCATCCTGACGCTTGCTCGCCTCCTTAAGTAAAACATCGCATCGATTGCAAAATCCGAGGAGACCTGATCATGATTTTTAAACAGTTCTATGAACCGAGTCTTGGCCATGCATCTTATCTGGTGGGTTCTGAAAATACTGGCGAAGCGCTGGTACTCGATGTGCGTCGTGACGTCGATAATTATTTTGATTATGCCCAGCAACAGGGCCTGAAAATTAGTTATGCCGCCGACACCCATCAGCATAACGACTACCTGACCGGCATCGTGCAATTGCAATCACGAGCACCGGCAGAGCTGTTATCCGGTGCACGCGCCGAGCTGGATTACAACACCACCCGGTTCGAAGACGGCGAGCGCATGCAGATGGGTGAAGTCGAATTCGAAATCCTGCATACGCCCGGACACACGCCGGAACACATCAGCCTGCTGGTGCGTGATCACAGTCGTGGTGATCAGCCGCTGTTATTGCTATCCGGTGGTGCGCTTCTGGTCGCAGACGTTGCGCGTCCCGACCTGCTCGGCGACGAAGCGGAAAAACGCCGCAATGCCAAAGCCATGTGCAAAACCCTGCGCGATAAAATTCTTCCGCTTCCGGACTATGTACAGGTCTATCCCACACACGTTGCCGGTTCACTCTGCGGCGGTAACATCGGCAGCATGTTGTCGACGACGATCGGTTACGAACGCCGACTCAACGATATGCTGTTAAGCCTGGATCGTGAAGAAGAATTCGAAAACCGCTGCCTGGATCTGGGCCCTCTGCCCACGGTGCCACCCTACTGGCGCCGTATGCGTAAACAGAACCAGCAGGGACCGACATTGCTCGGGGCAATGAAAGTCGCGCCGGCATTACAACCCGACGAATTCGAACGCCGGGCCGCGCAGGGCGCCACCATTGTCGATTGCCGCACACCTGAAGCGTTTGCCGGTGCACATATCCCCGGTGCAATAAACGTGGGTGCAGGTACCTCGTTCCCGACCTGGGCCGGATCGGTACTGGATGCGGAACGCGACATCCTGCTGGTTGTCGACTCGGTAGAGGATCTTGATCGCGTGACCTGGCAGTTGTTGCGTATCGGTTATCGCGAACCCATCGGCTGGCTGGCCGGTGGTATGCAGGCCTGGCGCGTTGCTGCCAAACCGCTTGCATTTATGCGCCAGATGACGGTCCAGCAACTGGATGCCGAGCGTCGCGATCGGGGCGACCTGGTGATTCTCGATGTTCGCCAGCCGGCTGAATGGCACGCGGGTCACCTGCCGGATGCACAACACATATCCGGTGGCGAGTTACCGCACAAAATGCAACAGATCCCGGACGACGCACCCGTTGCCGTTTATTGCGGCAGCGGTTATCGCTCCTCGGTTGCCGCCAGCCTGCTGATGCAACAGCGACATCCGCGGGTGTATAACGTGATCGGCGGCTTCAGTGCCTGGCAGGCTGCGGATTTACCGGTAGTCGGCTAGCTCCGATGCGAGAACAACAGACGAATGCAACTCACTTTACAAGGAGGCTATTATGGAAATCATTGATTTAAAACCCGGCGACAATGTCATCGACTTCAAACAGGCCCGCCGTCAGGCAGCCGGCAAAGCCGGTGAACTCATGAAGGAACCGGTGATTATCACCTGGAAAGACGACACCAACGGACTGGCCGCCCCGGAGATTCCCGGTGCCAGCCAGCAGCGTTGGCAGGATTATGCAGAAAACTTTGGCGGCAAACTGGAAGTGAATATCGGCGATCAATTTCACTTCGTGTTTTCTGAAGCGGAAAACTTCGATACGCCTGATATCAATGTCGCCACACTGACCGAGCAGGATGGTACGCGTATTCTGTGTACCGAAGGCGCCTGTACCGAACAGGAACGTCAGGCACTGGGCTATTTCGCAGGTGGCGGTACCGGTGGGTAATACATCTGCGCCGTATAAGGGGCCGGTTGTCACCGGCCCCTGTTTTCGGCCGCGACACCGATCAGCTATTGGTTTTTTTCACCCAATGCTTATCGCGTTTTTCGTACTGATCGGTTACTGCCGACCAGGCCACACGATGCGAAACTTCTTCGCGCGACATCACGCCATCCCGGTCTTCCGGTTTGGCATACTGTTTCCAGGCGGAATTAAACGCCTCCATATAAATTTCCTGGGCAGGTTTGGGTAGACTGCTTTGTACTGAAGACGGAATCTCCTGTATATCGGTATAAGGCATGAATAACCTCCTGATCTAGAACCCTGACGGGCTTGTTAACAAATCCCGGACAAACAATAAAGTCATGAGGATTTTTTCTTCGATGTCTCGGCATGAGTACTCAAACGTTGATACCAACCAAGACCGACGATAAGAAACACCGACGCCACCAGCAAACCCGTGGGATACAGCAGTTTGCTGATATCGGTACTTCCGGTTTGAAAAATAAACACCAGTGCTTCCAGGGTAACCGCAATGGCGATAATGACCAGAAACTTGGTAAGGGTTTCACGCGCTTCACGCGCAGAGCGCAACTCGCGATCACTCACTACATGTTCTTCATAGAGGTATTTGGAAATATCGAATACCGCCATGGATATCACAATGAGACCAATGGCATCCAGCGCCACATTCACATAAGGCCGTCCCTGATAAATCGCATAAATGACTTCCCAGACACCATAAATCACAAGCAATACACTGATCAGAAACAGTGCACTACTGGCGATCATATAAATAACGGTCGCCACATACTCAACCAGATTTTCCAGTACCGGATGTCGCATTATGCGCCTATAAGCTGCGTTTATATTCGACTTGTTTGTAGCCTGTTTCGTGCGATGAAACCATGTCGTATTGCCTACGACATCGAAAGCAGGCCGGACCCCACCGCGCCAATGCAGATTGCCACGGGGTTTGTCAATTAAATGAATGCAACCTTTTCGAACATACTTTGTTCTAAGATTGCAACGAGGCGAGTTATTGTATTGATTGTGTCTCTTATTATAGCGAATTGAGTCGATTTCACAAATCCACTCTGTTTCTTAAGAAATTTCTCATCAGTTCATCGACAACAACCGAAGGGAGAAAACATGAAGCATCGAAACGTAGATAGCATACGACGCAAACTTCTAATCGGCGGTGTCGCAGTGGTTGCAGGTGCACCGCTGTTGAGAAACACATTGATTTCACCGGCCCAGGCCAAAGATCTGGTCAAGCTGACTGAAGACGATCCTATGGCTAAAGCATTGAAATATCATCGCGACGCCACCCAGGCGCCACGTGCTGAAAAAGCCGGTACTGCTGCTGACAAACAGTTCTGCAAAAATTGCAAACTGATCCGTGCCGACAGTGGCGAATGGCGCCCTTGCCAGATATTCCCCGGCAAACTGGTTCATGAAACCGGCTGGTGTAATTCCTGGCTGCCTCAGTAAAGGTTATTGCATTAGACAGGGATAAAGTCATATTTCAATCAGGGACGATTCCCCAGACAAACTGTATCGTCAATGCACATCCCGGGAGCTATCCATCATGACACCGGATATCCTCAGCGTCATCATCGCTCTGGCCATCATGGTCGGCGCCCTGCCCTATGTTCTTAAAACACGTCATCCGCAACAGTCACCTCTGGCCGCATATCTGATTTTTCTAACCGCCTTCGTGGTCGGCGCAGGTATTCTTTACGTGATTGTCTCAGCGATTCTGAGCTGGCTGCAACTGGGTGATCAACTCGACAAACTGATCCCGGCCATACTATTCATAGTCGCTGTGTTTTTACCGCCGGCCGTGCTGTCCACCTGGCTGATCAGAAAACCACCGCGCCGTGTGGGACCACCCGGTTGATCTTGATGAGGCGCTATAAACCTTTCTGCAGAAAAAGCTATAAGGTGGCCACATAATAATGAGATCAATCTGATAGGGAGTGCCTTTCTCCAGTTAATCAGAAAGATACTCGATTGGGTCGATATAGAACATTTTTTTGTAACCCTGAGTTGAGCCGTCGATAAGCCAGGGGCGAGGTAGCAGGCTCACGATAGCGTAATGTAGATGGGGCTGTTTACCCATCGCGTTGCCTGTATCTCCGACGCGGCCCAGCACATCACCTGCAGAGAGAAACATGCCTGTATCTTCAATGCTTGAAAGGTGCGCAAAATAATGCAGCTTCCAGCCTGGGCCCAGCGCCAGCACGACTAATCCACCCTTAGCGATATGACCGGCATACAGTCGTAACATGCCGGTACTAGCCAGCACATGGGTATCCTTCGGCGCAAAGATATCCATACCTTTGTGCACGCCGGATGTTCCCCAGGGTTCATACCAGAATGTATTCGGATGCCAGTCGTTTCTATCTGCACCCATCACCGGAATTACAGGGCGTTCGGGAATCAGAAAGCCGGCCAGCAAAACAGTAAGCAAGACCAGGCCGATAATGACCCGGTAGCGTTTTTTACGGGAGGTAATATCGTAATCACCCATTCTGCAACCTCTTCAATATTATTAAGATAATACCCGATTCACACTCGAGCCTAACGACCTGACCTGGCTGTACAACGGCGATAGCCTGTCACCTGCATCGTGATAAGTCCCGACATGCCATATTTCCCGCCGTCATCGAATCATTCACGCTCTCTAATCATGTAGCAAACCCCACATACTCGACCAATTGTCACATCCCCGACTTTATTTTTTCAAACAATCAATAACTTACAGATGGTCCGGATTTTGCAATCTGTCTATGCAGTAGCACTGAATCAACCCAATATCCGGATATCATCATGACCACTATGAATTTCGATGCCCTGTTTGCAGGGATTAAAGAAGGCAAAATCGTGCCCTACCTGGGCCCCGGCGTACTTAAAGGCGTCACCCACAAGGAGAGCGGCGTCGAGATTCCCGCCGACAGTGACTCGCTGATCCTGGCCATGAACGGGGGCAAGCCCATGGCGCCGCGCCTGATGTATGAATTCCCGCGCGCGGCAATGGACCTGGAATTGAAAAAAGGACGCAGCTTCGTCAACAAATTCCTCGACGCGACCTACAGTGATCCTAACTGGAACCGCGCGGCGTTTCATGACTGGCTGGCGAGCATCAAACCCCAATACGTGATCGATGTAAACCGCGACACCCAGCTGCAGGAAAGTTATGCAGACACTCCGCATATTTTGATCAGGGGTATCGCCCGCATCGGCGGTACCGACTATCGCTTCAAACTGCATGCCTACGACGGCAGCGAATACAAAGAGGTCGGCATGGACGAGGTCGATACCAGCCTGCCCATTCTGTTCAAACCGATGGGCAGCCCGATTCCCGATGCCACCTACATCGCTTCCGATGCCGATTACGTGGATTATATTACCGAACTTATGGGCGGTTTCGGCCTGCCCGGGTTTCTCAAGGAATACCGCAAGGGCAAACAGTATCTTTTCATCGGCCTGCCGATGAACCGCGATACCGAGCGCATGGTACTGTCCGACATCATTTATGCTGCCGACTCGCCGGCCGGCTGGGTGCTGATTCCCGAGCCGAACGACAAAGAGCGCCGTTTCTGTAAGAAAATGGGGCTTGAGTTAGTCGAAGCGGGTGTCAACGCCCTGCTGGCAGCGGCCGGCGTCGATGTCGACGCTGCTGATCCGGTTCCGGAAAATGTAAGTGTAGGATGTTAAAACGATGAGTAAGATGTTTATACGCTGTATGGGTAAAACCGCCTGCCAGGAAAACGATATCGAATGTCGCACCTGCGGACGTAGCCTGGAAGAAATTTACGGTACCCGCGCACTGGTCGACCAGATGGTCAAGTTCGCCCAGCGCATGGGTTATGAAAATACCAGTATCTTTTTCGAGTATATCGCCGACAAGGCGATGAAAAAGATGAGTCATGTGCAACAGCAACAGGCGGAACTGACTGCCCAGCCGACAGCCATAGAACATGAGTATCATTGAGTGGCAGGATGAGCAGTTCCTGCTCGGTGTGGATATCATGGACGATACCCACCGTGAATTTATCGATCTGGTCAATCGGCTCAACCAGGCCAGCGATGTAGACTTCCCAGCCCTGTTCGATGCTTTGATTGAACATACCCAGGCACATTTTGAAATGGAAGAGAAGCTGATGCGGAACACCGGTTTCACTTCCTATGCAGAACATCGAGAAGATCACCAGCGTGTCCTGGGTGAGCTCAACCAGTTTCGTAAACGGGTACAGAAGGGTTTACTGGCATTCGGTCGCAATTACATCCGCGAACGCATGCCGAGCTGGTTCCCGTTGCATGCTTCGACCATGGACAGCGCGCTGGCCATGCATTTGAAGAACCTGCCCGAAGATCAGCGTCAGGCTCTGGGGTGACCGAGAAACATTTATCGTGATTCAGGAAGGTTCCCGACAGACGCATTCGGGAACGACCAGACAAGTAAATTTTTGACTCGATGAAAAACTCTCGTCATTCCCGCATGCTTCTGGCGGGAATCTCGTAACGCAAGGGAAGACCGAGATTCAAAAGGTTCCCGACAGAAGCGTTCGGGAACGACGGAGGTCGATATATCATCGTTCGCATAAGTTTCTGTCATCCGTGAATGCTTCTGTCGAGGATCTCGGCATGTACGGAAACACCAGAATTTAACCAGCAATCAAAGAATACCGACTTAACCAGGCCACCACCCGCTCCTTTAGAATCAAACGGTGGCCTGGTCCTTTTTAAATCGACACGCCTAAACCGCCACGGCCAGGTCATCCCCGGATGCGCCCAGCAATGTCATGGGCGAAACGTAACTCATGTTCATGGACTGTGCCACGTCGGCACAGGTCAACTGACCCTGGTGTACGCTCAAACCGGCCATGAAACCCGCGTCGTCCAGCAGGGCCTGCTGGTAGCCTCTATTGGCCAGCGCCATCACATAAGGCATGGTGGCATGGGTTAACGCCAGTGTCGAAGTCCGCGCGCAGGCACCGGGCATGTTGGCGACACAATAGTGAATCACATCGTCTACCACATAAGTCGGTTCCTGGTGAGTGGTTGCTCTCGATGTTTCCGCACAACCTCCCTGATCGATGGCCACGTCGACAAACACCGATCCGGATTTCATCGCCGCAATGTGCTCGCGAGTCACCAGCTTCGGCGCCTGTTTACCGGTCAGTAACACCGCGCCGATCAGCAGGTCCGCTTCGGCACTGAGTTCACTAATGGCAGCCGCGTCTGAGTAACGGGTTTTTAACAGGGGGCCGTACACATCGTCGAGAAAACGCAGACGTTCCAGACTGGTATCCAGCAGGGTGACATCCGCACCCAGCCCGATGGCCATCTTTGCCGCCTGAGTCCCAACCACACCGCCACCGATGATGACCACACGTCCCGGCGTCACACCGGGCACACCGCCCAGCATCACCCCGCGCCCGCCGTTTGCCATCTGTAAACAGGTGGCCCCGGCCTGAATCGCCAGTCGCCCGGCCACTTCACTCATCGGCGTCAACAGGGGCAAACGCCCCTGGGCATCGCGTACGGTTTCATAAGCGATACCGATAACACCGGACGCCAGCAAACCATCGATGAGTTGCTGATCGGCGGCCAGATGCAGGTAAGTGAACAGGATCTGTCCCGGCTTGAGCATGGCGATTTCCGCCGGCTGCGGCTCCTTGACCTTGACCACCATTTCACAGTCATACACTTCAGCCGCCGAAGCAACGATCTGCGCGCCTGCCTGCTGGTACAGCGCATCGCTGAAATCGATTGCCGTACCGGCACCGGTTTCAACACAGACCTGGTGACCGGCTGCAGCCAACGCCGTTACGCCGGCCGGGGTCAGGCCGACACGATATTCATGATTCTTGATTTCCTTCGGTACACCGATTTTCATCCTGGATCTCCTGTGTTCTGATGACTCAGGCCAGAGACCGAGCCGTTGGGGGGAATGAAGAAGACACGACAGCCGACTGATCCATCGCCTCGTCGATATCTGTTGCACTAAGCGGCGCCATGGCCAGTAATGCATCGGCCTGCGCCAGGCAATCGGCCATCACCTGGCCGTCGATCTGTTTCAGCCAGCGTTTGGGAATCGCCCGCATACCGTAGACGGCTCCGGCAATCATACCGGCGATGGCGCCTGTGGTATCCGCGTCACCGCCGCGGTTCACTACATCGATCAAACAGTCCTCTAACGACTCGGTGGAATACAGCGACTGTAAAACGGCGATCAATGTCTCGACGATAAAACCACCGGGATTATTCATCGGTTTGCCGGTAAAACTGAACTGCTGATGCCGACATGCAAACTGGCGACTGAACATATCCAGCTCACTCAGGGAACAACCCTGTAATGCCATCTGCACCAGTTGCAGCACGTGTTCCGTACCCAGGTCGGAGAGCTCGCTATTATGCGTGATGTGCGCCTGGACTCGTGATGCCTGCTGCAGCAGTTGAACATCGGCGCCGAGCATCACCAGCGCGATTGGCAAGGATCTCATACAGGCGCCGTTACCCGCGTTGTACTCATCTTTCTTTACTCGCGTTTCACCACTGTTGCGAAAGTACACAATACCGCGGCGAACCGTATTGCCGATATCCACCGGCTTGCTGCGCATCCAGGCGCTGAACGACTCTGCAATGATGCGCGCATCGATGCGTTGTGCGAGCACGATAGCGTTGCCCAGCGCAAGACTCATTTCGGTATCATCGGTCACTCGTCCGGCTTTGAGTTTCAACCAGCCCCCACCGACGATGTTTTTATGTACTTTGTGTTTGACGCGAATTTCATTCGGCGTCATGAACTCAGTGGTCGCGCCCAGCGCATCGCCGATCGCCAGACCCAGATAGGCGGCCCTGGCGCGACCGATGACACTGGTCGAGAAACCGTTCACGACTATTCTTCAGAACCGAAGCAGTTGTCGTAGTCGGCACACACTTCACAGGATGGTGCACGGCAGGTATAGATACCTTCGGTAATACACAACTGCTTGTAGAGAAATTTTTTCCATTTCATATTATTGACGTTCTTTTCCGCCAACTCGGGGAAATTACGTAACAACAGCTCGCTGAGCTGACTGCGCGACCACAAACCCATATCCTGCCATAAATGGTCCTGCCCCTGACAGGCAATGGCGACGATACGCGCCATCCACTCTTCAGAAGGCGAATGTCCGGCTCGATTGCTGATCAGCAGTTTGTAAACTTCCTCACGTTCGTCGTTGCGTTCCTCATCATGTGCACGCCCCGGACGTTGCAACGATTCCAGCGCCAGGCCGGAAAAATGATGTTGCATCAAATTAATGAACCCCTCTGCACCCAGCCCGAAATCATCGGACATGGCTCCATCGCCCTGTTGCCAGCTGGCCAGCATGCAGGCATAGGTTTCATCATTGCCCTGACCATCGGCATGCCCCATGATGCGCTCGTATTCCTGTTCCAGTTCGGTGTTTTCGCTCTTGGCTAACATGGCTATTTCCTTCAGAGAGAATTTTCAGGGTTGGCCGCCACATACAGTAGCGGCCTCGTTTCGTTTCAGTATTCGACCAGCACGTCTTCATCACGCGGAATGAACTGACAGGCCAGCCGCCATTCACTCGGAAGATCGTCGACGATCAGTTTCTCCAGGTCGTCCTTGCTCAACTTACCGATGTCCACCAGCACCGCTTTCTCTTTTTCGGTGAGGTGGTAACCCATGCGGGGTTTACTCGGATCGACACTACTGACCTTGATCACGCAACTGCCACATTCCCCGTTTTCACAACTGAAATCGATGGGGATTTTATTGGCCTTTGCTATCTTCAGCACAGTTTCGGTATGACTTCCCGCCACCGCATACACGGTTTTATCCTTGTAATCCGGACTTGAAAAGTTAATTAGAGCCATTGCAGTATTCTCCTGAAATCATGCACACCCGGTCATCAGGCCGGCTTAAGGGTGACGTCACCCAGAATCTGCGCCTGACAGGCCAGTCTTTGATGACGACCGGCCATGTTTTCACGCAACACCTTGTCTTCCAGTACCGATGGATCGCTCAGGTTGTTCCAGCCTTCGGTTACCTCCATCATGCAGGTACCGCAATCACATTCGCGACAACCATAGATGATGCCGGAACCGACTTTTTCCGAAACTTCGATGACCCGCGTGCCCACCGGTACGTTCACCGTGAGGTCGATATCTTCGAAGGTCACTTTTGCTTTCGCCATGTTATGTCTCCAAACAGATAAAAATGATTACAATTCTGCCAATTCCACAACCCTGCCCTGGTTACGGCCTTTACCGACCAGGAAGGAAGCAACCTGTTTGCCGAAATCACGGCACTGATCCAGCTCTTCGTCTGTGGGGATCAGTTTGATACGCATGCCGTCGATCGGCACACGCATCTTCAACCCGCGCATGCGATCTTCGATCATTCGCACCGCTTCTCCGCTCCAGCCGTAGGAACCGAAAGCCGCGCCCAGTTTGCCTTTGAGATTGACGACCACCAGCGAGGACAACAGGTCCCAGACTGGCTTTACCGCATCTCCGTTAATCGTGGGGGAGCCGAACATGATCGCGTCCGCTTCTTCGATCAGATCCACAAAGGGTTCGGTTTCACCGCCCTGCAGGTCATACAAAGACACACGTACACCATCCACTTGCTCCATACCGCTATAAATGGCTTCCGCCATACGCGCGGTGTTTCCGTAGGAGCTCATGTAAAAAATTATCAGTGATTTTTCGTTATGCGCCAGCTCGCCACTCAATGCCGATGTGGCCAGCTCGCGGTAGTGATTCACATAACGCCGCGGACGATCGCGATGAATCGGACCATGCGTGGGAGCGATCATCTTTAGTGACAGCGGTTCGATCAGATCCAGCGCTTCCAGCACCCACTGTTTGAAGGGGCGCATGATATGGGCATAGTAATAATCGAAAGAAAAGCGAAAATCGCCCACCTTGTCGTTAAACAGCCGAGGATCGCAGAAATGGCAACCGAACACATCACCGGAGAACAGAATCTCCTGTTCCACCAGGTAAGTACACTGGGTGTCCGGCCAGTGCAGGAAAGGCGTATTCAAGAACTGTAAGGTGCGATTGCCAAGGCTCAGGGTGTCGCCGGTCTCGACAGCGACAAAATCCAGGGCTTCCCGGGATTCTTTTAACAGCGCTTTAAGCATGCTCTGTGCACGTTGTGAGATATAAACCTGTGCATGCGGCGCGCGTTTCAGTAATTCTGGCAAGGCCCCGGTATGATCCGGTTCCAGATGATTGAGTACGATGTATTTTATACGGCTGTAATCGGTCACCGACTCCAGGCGTTTGAAGAATTCGTCCGAGAATTCTTCCTTCACCGTATCCACTACGGCAAAACCTTCATCACCTTCGATTAGATAGGCATTGTATGATGTTCCATTCGCGGTGCTCAGAATGATGTCGAAGGTGCGCAGGCTCGGGTCCAGTGCGCCGACCCAGTATACGCCGTCGTCAAGCTGCACCGCTTTACCGATTGCTACGTTGGGATTGATCGCACTCGACATGTTAATACCACTCTAATCAGTGACATCGCATGCAGTTTCGCTGTGTGTCCTGGGACAATGCTCCAGGTCAGCCTCGGAAACCACACGCAAACCGATCCAGGCATCGACAACCACCTGGTCGAAACCGACTCGATACTCTTCGCCTACCTGCATCAGCGGTCGACGAATTAGAATCGGATCGTTAATCATCAACGCCAGTGCCTCTTCCTCGCTCAATCGAGAAGGATCGATTCGACCGGACTTGATATCCGGCGCACTGGCATTGAACCACATGGGAATCGACATGTGATCAAAATATTTAAGCAGACGGTTCCTGCTCCAGGTTTCGGTCAACAGGTTTCTGCAGTCGAGTTCGTGCCCTGCATCCTGCAACAGCTTTTTCTGTTTGCTGTTGTTGATGCAACCCGGTTTTTCGTAGAACACGATCTCAACCATACAGTCCCCTGTCGACCTGTTGGATGACCCTAGTGACGCTGCTGAGTCCGATTCAACTCAAGATAAGCGCCATGTCGCGACCAGACCCGGTAAGGCACACGGCGACCGCCGTTCAACTGAGCAAAACGCTCCCAACCTTTACGTAGATTGTTACGCGTATTGATCCAGCGACTATACATCCGGCTTATACGTGACACATTCTGCACATCGCGCACCGGCTGCATTACCACGAAATCCTGATCTTTAACAATTACCAGTCCCATGATTCGTCTCCCTTAACGCGCCTGGATCTCGGCCATGGCCTCTTCCATCTTGTACGGTGGTATGCCGGTCAAAGATCCCGGCTTGTTCACCGCATCACCAAAGGCGTCAAGAATGGCGCCTTCGATGGGGCAGATGGTGGCACACTGGGTATCCGCAAAATCACCTTCACACTCGGTACATTTCTTCTCATCGATCAGAAAATGCGGACTCGCTTCATAGATGGCGTCACTGGGGCACAGCGGCTCGCAAGCCCAGCAGTTCACACAACCTTCAACAATACTCAGTGCCATGGTGATACCTCCTATGCAGTTGCACGCAGTTTTTCGGGAGCAGGCTTGTCGAGAGCGCCGCTTTCAGCCATTTCCTTGTAAACAGCCGCCACCGCTTCTTCGATGGGCTCCATGGCGTGCTCGCCATTCGGCATGATGCCCGCCTCTTCCAGCATGCTCCAGGGCTCGTAACCGACCTTGGAACAGAGAACGGCCTCGCAACCGTGCAGGGTCTTGATGATCTTTTCGAGAACGGACTCACCGTCACCACAGGTATCGCCGCCGCCACAGTACAGATCGACTTTGCGATGGCTGACGAAACGGACGTCAGTCGGTGAAGCCTCGTAAATCAGGAACTCGGTCGCATGACCGAAATGTTGATTGATCACACCGCCACCTGAAGTCGCGATCGCCATCAATACCGGACGGGTTTCTTTCTTCACACTACCCAGAGTCACCAGTGACTCTTTAGGTGCATTGCGCTTGGCTTCCAGGTCGGCCTCGATGGCATCGTGAATTTTCTTACGCTTGACCATGGCAGCATCGTAATCGATGTCCATCATCTCAACTTTTTCCATGGTAAATTCGTCGCCGCGATCTTCGCCCAGCAGACCAACCGCATCGGCACGACACTGACGGCAGTGACGCATCATGTTCATATCACCGGCGCAGGCATCCTGCAGTTCCATCAGTTCATCGTTAGTGGGGCCTCGCTGCCCCATAACACCGTAGAAGGTACCGTGCTCGGCTTCGGCAATCAGCGGCATCACGTTATGCAGGAAAGCGCCCTTCTGCTTGACGATCTTGCTTACTTCTTTGAGATGGTCGTCGTTGACGCCGGGAATCATGACGGAATTGACTTTAACCAGAACGCCACGTTCGACCAGCATTTCCAGACCCTTCTGTTGTTGCTCGATCAGAATCTTTGCACCTTTTACACCCTTGATGCGACGATTGTTCCAGAATACCCAGGGGTAGATGTTGGCACCGATTTCCGGATCAACCGTATTGATGGTCATGGTGACGTGATCGATATTATGCTTGCAAAGTTCCTCGACGTGTTCCGGTAAGGACAGGCCGTTGGTGGATACACAGAGTTTGATATCCGGCGCTTTTTCACTGAGCTGACGGAACGTATCGAAGGTACGCTCCGGGTTGGCCAGCGGATCGCCGGGACCGGCAATACCCAGCACGGTCATCTGCGGAATTTCCGCGGCAACCGCCATCACTTTCTTAACCGCCTGGTCCGGTGTCAACAGTTCGGACACCACACCGGGACGTGATTCGTTGGAGCAATCGTATTTGCGGTTGCAGTAGTGACACTGGATGTTACAGGCCGGAGCCACAGCCACATGCATACGCGCAAAATGATGATGGGCCTCTTCCGAGTAACAGGGATGGTTGAATACTTTCTGACGAATCTCTTCGGGCAGATGGGACATCTGATCATCATTGCTACCGCAACTGCCGGAAGTGCAACCGCTGGCCTGTTCTTCTTCGGATTGACCTAATACCGTTAATTCCATCGTATATCTCCTGCTGGCTAGATCCCTGGGGGGGATGGTTGGGTTTATACAGGGTTTTGCCAGTGATTAGTGCAAGGGCCGTGCCTAACGGGAATTAAATATATAAGTTACTGTTATTTATAACTTTATAATTCAACGGCGCATCTTTCAGGGAGCCTCGTGTCACAAAGATTACAGGCGTTTTGGTGGGATTTGTTGGGTAGGCGACATAGTGTTTGGCTACAAAAAAGAAAACGCTAATAACGCAAATTAACGCGAATAATATTTAGTGTTGTCAGCCATCGTTTAAGGTGTTTTGCTGTGCCGATATATGCTTGGCTTCGAATGACGGTGCTGGGTCCCTGCTAAAAGCATGCAGGAATGACGGAGTATTTCGTTACGAAAATCCAGGACAGAACTGTCGTCGTTCCCGAATGCTTTTGTCGGAAACCTCCACAATCCGCGGCATACCTTGCGTCACGAGATTCCCGCCAGAAGCACGCGGGAATGACGGGGTATCGCGTCATCCCTGCATGCTCTTAGCAGGGATCCAGTCTCCCCGTTCGAGGCCTGTAATATCTCGATACATGAAAACACCTGAAACAAAGGCAGCCACGACTAATTCGCGTCCATTGGCGTTATTCGCGTTTTCTTTTCTTCAAAGATCTAAATCTGCCGAACCTTGATATTCAGTGTCTGTATCCGATAGGCGATCTGCCGCGGTGTCAGCCCGAGTAATCGTGCCGCCTTGGCCTGCACCCAGCCGGCCTGTTCCAGGGCGGCAATGACGCGTTCTTTTTCGTCCAGATCGGGATCATTCAGATCGACCGTGGACTGGCTACGTGCCACCTCGGGTGCAGCACCACCTTCTTCGATACCGGTGAGATTGATCACGTCGCGATCGATCTGCCCGTCTTCGGACATAATGGCGGCACGCTCCAGGGTGTTTTCCAGTTCACGTACATTGCCCGGCCAGTCGTGACGCATCAGTAAACGAATCGCACTGTCGAGGATTTCCAGCGGGCGCCCCTGGGCGCGGGAAATTTTTTCTACCAGGAAGCGCGATAGATCCGGAATGTCTTCAACGCGATCACGCAACGACGGCATGTTGATCGGCATGACGTTCAGGCGATAATACAGGTCTTCACGAAAATCGCCCCGCTCGACTTCGGCTTCCAGATCACGATTGGTAGCGGCAATGACGCGCACATCGACTTTCATGGTTTTCAGACCGCCGATCCGTTCGAACTCGCCTTCCTGCAACACACGCAATAACTTGGCCTGGAAAGCGGATGAGATCTCACCGATTTCATCGAGAAACAGGGTGCCGCCATCGGCCTGTTCGAAACGTCCCTTGCGCTGATTGATGGCACCGGTGAAGGCGCCTTTCTCGTGACCAAACAGTTCCGATTCCAGCAAATTGTCCGGTAATGCCGCACAATTCAATTTAACAAAGGCACCAGTGCCCCGTGGCGAATTGTAATGGATGGCATTGGCGATCAGTTCTTTACCCGTGCCCGACTCACCGCGAATCAGTACCGTAGTATTCCATTTAGCGACCTGTCGAACCTGGTCAAACACACGACGCATCACCGGTGTGTGACCGACGATGTTATTGAAGCCGTGTTCGCCTTTGACCGCGCGACGCAATTTATCGCGCTCCGCTTCCAGCGCGCGACGTTCGTCGTTCACCGTCCGCGACAGACTGACGCTCTGCCCCACCAGGTTGGCGACCATTTCCAGAAATCGTGCCTGCTCATTCAACAACTCACCGCCGGACGGCGGTTGTGCGACGAATACACCCACCGGTTCGTTTTCATCGATCATGATCGGCACACCGATGAACGGCAATTCACGATCGTACACACCGAGGCGCCCCAGGAAACGCGGTTCATCCGCCAGTCGTTCCACCACCATGGGTTCGGAACTGTCCATGATGATACCCACCAGACCTTCGCCCGGTTGATAACGCACCGACTCACCCGGAATCAATCCGCTCTTGTCATGCACCGCATACACCATCAACTCACGGCTGTCTTCGTCTAGCAATGCCACCATTCCGTTGAACAGGCGCCCCTGATCATTGAGCAACTTCAGTACTTCCGCCAACGTCTGTTCCAGGTCCAGTGACTTACTCAGTACCTGACTAACGCGATACAGGGTTTCCAGTTCGGCCTGAACCAGTGAGCAGCGCGCAAACTCGGTTTTATCGAGGCTGACCGTTTCGCTATTCATAGTCATCATCCTTTAACCGGGAAGCCGGTGGGTTGATTGGCAGACTGATTCGAAGGGCACATCCGTTATGATAATGAGGGTTGATTTCAATGGCGCCGAAATGCTGTTGCACCACTTCCATGGCGATAGTCAGGCCCATACCGGGACGTCCTTTGATATTTTTCCAGTCACTGAAGAAGGGTTCGAACACCGAGTGACGTTTATTGGGCGCGATACCCGGTCCGGTATCGCGAATCACCACTTCGACATTACCGTCGACGGTGCGCGTCTGGATCGAAATTTCCCGCCGCGTACAGCCGGGTTCGTCGATAGCGTCGATGGCATTGTCCAGCAGTTGTTTGAACAGGGTACGCAGCGCATAACAACGACCGGTGATATTGGGGAGTTCCTGTTCCGGGTCCCAGTCCACCAGCACACTTTTTTCCAGCAAGCGATGTATCGATAAATCGATGACATCCTTGATGACTTCGTTCATGTTAACCGGACCCTGCGCTTCCCGGTCTTCCGGAGGCAAAGATTTTTGCAGACCCTGCAGCACCTGCTGACCGGACTTGATCACATCGACCAGCGCCGACTGAAACGGCAGGGCTTCACCACCCTGCTCCTGACGCCGTTCCATCATGTTCAGTACCGCACCGGCCATGTTTAATGGGGCCTGTAATTGAAAGATGGCGCCGGATAAGGTTTCACGCATGGCGTGCACCAGTTGCTGTTCCGCCATCAGGGCACGCAATGCATTGGTCTTGATGTGGTTCTGCTGGCGTTTCTGCTGAGTGATGTCGCTGGCCACCAGCAAAAGACAGCATTCTTCGGTATCGGTAAAGTAATCGTCGGCGGTCAGGTTCTTTTCGTTGACCCAGACGCCGGAACAGTTGAACCAGCGGTTTTCGATACCCTGCTGATTCTTGAATGCAATTTCCCGGTTAATGAATCCGCGGCGTCGTTCGCAGGGCACCGTGCGGTCGCGTTTGATGACATCCTGCAACGATTCCCAGAACAGCTTTGCCGGTTCCGTGCGCAGGTCACCCATGAGTTTTTTGTAATCGTGATTGTCCAGCAGCACTTTGCCGTCGTTGTTTAGCAGTGCAATGACTACCGGCGCCGCGTCCACCACTGATTCAATGAGTACTTTCTGGTTACGCACCTGGCGTTCCAGTTCATGCACTTCGGTGACATCACGATGCAAAGCCAGGTAATAACTGGTATTGCCGTCAGTACCGATGACGGGGGCAACGGTGAGATCGGCAAGATAGCGTTCACCGTTTTTACGTTTATTGATGAGTACACCGTTCCAGGAAATCTGTTCCAGCAGATGTCCCCACAGATCCTTGTAGACACTGATCGGTGTGACCTTGTAAGACAGTATGGACTGGTTCTTACCGACGACTTCCTCAGCCTTGTAACCAGTGAGTTTTTCAAAAGCCTGGTTGGCGTAAAGAATCTTCGCCCTGACGTCGGTAATGGAAATCGCAACTGAAGACTGCTCCACCGCTTCGATAAACACGCGCGGCGGCAAAATGCCATCGTCGGTTTTAACGGTGCGCCCGAAAGCTTCGATAACTTCGACCGGAACACCCTTCGGCGGTGCAGATAAAAACTTGCCGAGGGCTACCGCCATTTTTTCGCGTGATGCTGTGCTGTCTGCCTGAGTCAAATGCGTCGCCTGTTCATGGTGTCTGGTTAAGTTATTTGCAATTCCCATACCTGAGCGTTTTAGTCAGCCATTTCCGGTACAAACCGCAAGGTTAAATCCACCTGCGAGGCGCCCGGCAAAATTCACTGTTGATCAGGTAATCGGGCGATTTATCAATTGCTTAGAGAAATATCAAAAACCCTGTGGTGGAACCGACAATTGCGACAACGACTATCCATCGATTTGTCATGTTTAACACAGGCCCAAAATCGCCCTGCCCCAAATGTAGGCTTTATGACAAATAAATCCGCACTATTTATGTGCATATAAGGCTGGAAACGCGGTATTACCGTATCCGCGTATCACCAGACCTGTCTGGCACGCTTGATGCACGAAGGCAGACAAGATGCAAATAGCGACACTCAGGTCATAACCATGTCCGAATACCTTCTCATTCTGCTGGGCACCGCGTTGGTGAACAATGTAGTCCTGGTGAAGTTTCTGGGGCTTTGCCCGTTCATGGGTGTGTCCAACAAACTGGACTCGGCACTGGGCATGGGCTTTGCCACCACTTTCGTGCTGACCCTGGCGGCAGCGGCCAGCTGGTTGCTGGAGAACTTTGTCCTCACACCTCTGGATCTCGGTTTTCTGCGCATCCTCACCTTCATCCTGGTGATTGCCGCGGTGGTGCAGTTCACCGAAATGGCGGTGCGCAAAATGTCACCGGCCCTGTACCAGGTGCTGGGTATCTTTCTTCCGCTGATTACCACCAACTGTGCGGTACTGGGCGTCGCCCTGCTCAATATTCAGGAACAGCATTCGTTTATTCAAAGCCTGTTATACGGCTTTGGTTCGGCGCTGGGTTTTACCCTGGTCATGGTGGTGTTCGCCGGATTACGCGAACGCCTGGCATTGATGCAGGTACCCGCTGCTTTCGCCGGCGCGCCGATCGGATTTATCGTCGCCAGCCTGTTGTCGCTGGCTTTCATGGGCTTTTCCGGACTCACCAGTTAGCGAGGGAATCATCATGGTATCCGCGATTATCATTCTCACATTACTGGGCCTGACGCTGGGTGTATTGCTGGGCGCAGCCTCATCCTATTTCGCCGTGGAAAGTAATCCGCTGGAAGCGGAAATCGAAGCACTGATGCCCGGCTCGCAATGCGGACAGTGCGGCTACCCCGGTTGTGCGCCGGCGGCGACGGCACTGGTTAACGGCGAAGCCGATGTCACCCTGTGTCCACCGGGTGGTCGCAGTCTGGCGGAACAACTCGCCGCCAAACTCGGCGTCACCGTGGATTTGTCCGGCATGGAAGACAAGGATCCGATGATTGCGCGTATTCGCGAAGAACTCTGCATCGGTTGCACCAAGTGTTTCAAACGCTGCCCCACGGATGCCATCGTCGGCGCCAACAAACAGATTCATTCCGTGATCAGTGATGCCTGTACCGGTTGTGAAAAATGTTATGAAGTCTGCCCGACCGAATGCATCGTGATGAAGCCGATTCCAAAAACCATTCAGAACTGGTACTGGCCGAAACCGGCACAGGCTGCCTGAGGATAATCATTGATGGGCATAGCCGATTTCAAATTATTCAAGATTCGCGGTGGCGTGCATCCGGAGCCGAATAAACACCTGAGCGCCGGACATGCCATTACGCACATGCCGTTGGCGGATCGCCTGTTCATTCCGTTGCAACAGCATATTGGTGCACCGGCTGAACCGATCGTCAAGCGCGGCGAAAAAGTCCTCAAGGGACAGTTGCTGGCCAACAGCCAGGGCATGATTTCCGCACCGGTACATGCACCTACTTCGGGCACCGTACTCGCCGTGAGCAAACACCCCGCACCCCATCCTTCAGGCTTGCCGGTGCGCACGGTGATTATCGAACCGGACGGCGAACAACGCTGGATCAATATTTCACTGCCCTACCAGGATCCCTTCTCCCTTGATCCGGATGAAATCGCCACCCGCGTTTCAGCCGCCGGTATCGTCGGCATGGGCGGCGCGACGTTTCCCTCTGCTGTCAAACTGAATCTGCGCAAGCGTTTCAAACTGGAACAGCTCATCATCAATGCCGCCGAGTGCGAACCTTATTTAACCTGCGACGATCAGCTGATGCGCGAAAACGCGGATGACATCATCGACGGCATCTGCATCATGATGCATGCCCTGCAGGTGAAAAAAGCCATCGTCGCCATCGAAGCCAACAAACCCGAAGCCATCAAGGCCATGCAGGAAGCATCAAAAGCCTTACCGGAAATCACCGTGGTCAAAGTGCCGGTGCAATACCCCATGGGTTCGGAAAAACACCTGGTGCAAACCTTAACCGGCAAGGAAACCCCGGCCCGGGCTCTGACCGCCGACATCGGCGTGGTGGTGCACAATGTCGCCACCGCCAATGCGGTGCAGCAATGTATTCGTCACGGTCGTCCGCTGATCGACCGGGTGGTTACGGTCTCCGGCGGTGCGGTGAAGACACCGGGCAATTATTTAACACCGATCGGCACACCGGTATCCATGTTACTGGATGTGGCCGGCGGATTTAGCGAAGAACCGAGTCGTTTGATTTCCGGCGGTCCGATGATGGGTCAGCCCTTGCCCAGTACCAAGGTGCCCATCGTCAAAGGCAGCGGTGGCATTCTCGCATTGACTGCAGCGGAGACCGCCAGTAAACCGGCCATGCCCTGTATTCGTTGCGGCAGTTGCGTCACCGCCTGTCCCTGCGGACTGTTGCCACTGGAAATGGCCAACCGGGCGCGCGCCAATGACTTCGACGGCGCGGTTAAATTCGGTTTGATGGATTGCATCGCCTGCGGCTCCTGTTCTTACGTCTGTCCGTCCCACATTCCACTGGTGCAGTATTTCAATTTCGCCAAGGGTGCGCTCACTGAAAAACAGCGTGCGCAACACAAGCAGGAAGAAACCCGACGCCTGGCGGAAGCACGTACCATTCGTATGGAAGCCATCGCCAAAGCCAAGAAAGAAGCAATGGAAAAACGTAAGCAGGAAATGGCCGCTAAAAAAGCCGCCGAAGCGAAGAAGAAACAGGCGGAGGCCGGTGCATGAGCGGTTCCAGCATCAGCGGTCCCTACACCCACGAAAGAACCAGCATCAGTCGCACCATGCTG
>CBDULQ010000037.1:0-20709 GCA_965368115.1 uncultured Gammaproteobacteria bacterium
ACCTATAGTTCAGCAAAGTGGGGAATGGTGGGGATGGTGGTTTTTTCGGGAGTCAGGTGGCGATGAGTGACGATTCATCGCGGCTCAGTAATCCGGAATTCTGCACCCGATCCACAACAGAACAATCGCTAGCCGGCGGCATAAAGGCATAACTACACCACCATGGTTTTTCGCGGCATAAACAATCTGGCTCTGGATGCAAAAGGTCGAATGGCCATGCCATCCCGTTACCGTGAGCGGCTGATGGAAACCTGCGGTGGCCGTCTGGTGGTTACTGTCGATCGCGATCGCTGCCTGCTTGTCTATCCACTGCCCGAGTGGGAAATCATCGAAGCCCAGCTGGTTAATCTGCCCAGTCTCAACAAACAGGCGCGCCTGCTACAGCGCCTGCTCATCGGTCATGCCACCGAAGTCGAACTGGATAGCCAGGGCCGCATTCTGCTGCCCAATATGCTGCGTGACTATGCCGGGCTGGATAAAAAAATCGTGCTCATCGGCCAGGGTAAAAAATTCGAAATCTGGGATGAGCAGGAGTGGAACGACAAACAACAGGCCTGGTTGCAGGACGTCAGCGCGGATGATGGCGAGATGCCGACTGCGCTGGAAAATCTGACGCTGTAATGAATATGGCGTCATTACCTCATCGACCGGTACTGCTCGATGAGGCGATACAGGGACTGGCTATAAAGCCGAATGGAATTTACGTGGATGGAACCTTTGGTCGCGGCGGTCATTCCGCTGCGATGTTGCAACAGCTGAATGAGCAGGGTCGACTGATCGCGATCGATCAGGACCCGCAGGCGATTGAAGTTGCGCGCCACAGGTTTGCCGATGAATCGCGTTTCGAAATCGTACACGGTAATTTTGAAGCCATTAAACAGATCATCGAAGCGCGCGGATTGTTGCACAGGATCGATGGAGTATTGCTAGATCTTGGTGTCTCGTCACCGCAACTGGACGATGCATCAAGAGGATTTAGTTTTCTGAAACCGGGACCGCTGGATATGCGCATGAATCCTGAAACCGGTCAATCGGCAGCCGAATGGTTGGCTGAGGTTGAAGAGCAGACGTTAGTCGATGTGCTCAAACGTTATGGTGAAGAACGTTTCGCCAGGCGCATTGCTCGCGCTATTGTTACCACGCGCACCCAGCAACCGATCACCGATACTCTGCAACTGGCCGAGTTAATCAGTGCGGCGGTGCCCAGAAAAGAAAAGCACAAGCATCCTGCGACGCGAAGCTTTCAGGCCATTCGAATTTACATCAATCGTGAACTTGACGTGCTGGAGCATGCGCTGCAGGGCGCTGTTGATGTGCTGGCACCCGGTGGCCGGCTGGCGGTGATCAGTTTTCATTCACTGGAAGATCGTATCGCCAAGCGTTTCATGCGCGATATTTCGCGTCCGCCGCAGTTGCCGAAAGATATTCCACTGCTGGCCAGTGATATCGAAGTACCGTACCGCCTGGTGGGAAAAGCGATCAAGCCTGGTGAGCAGGAAATCGAAAACAATCCCCGTGCTCGTAGTTCCGTGCTGCGAATACTGGAGCGAGTGAATTGAAGATGTCGGTAATGGTCAGCGCAATTTTGCTGGTGATGGTGATGAGTTCGGCGTTTGCCGTGGTGTACAGCAAGCACAAAAGCCGCAAGCTGTTTGTGGAGTTGCAGCAGGTGCGTAAACAGATTGACGAATTGAATATCGACTGGGGGCGTTTGCAACTGGAGCAAAGCGCCTGGTCCGCGCATGGTCGTATCGAAAGTATCGCGCGCAAAAAACTGGGTATGCGGTTACCTGAAGCCAACGAGGTTATTTACATCCGCCAATGAAAACGGTTAATCGAACACCGCATTATAAATTTCGGCGCTACAGCGTGCTGGCGGTATTTGTGCTGGCGATGCTGGGCCTGCTATGGCGCGCGCTTGATATGCAGGTGATCAACCAGGATTTTTTCAAGCAGCAGGGTGACGCGCGCCATATGCGCGTGGTGGAAATTCCTGCGCATCGAGGCGATATCTATGATCGCAACGGGGAGCCGTTGGCGATCAGTACGCCCGTTGACACCATCTGGGCCAACCCAGGTGAATTGTATGAACAGAAAGATCACATTGGTGAACTGGCAAAGCTATTGAAAATGGATAAGCGCACGCTGAGCAAGCGTGTCGAGCAGAATCGACATCGCGAATTCATGTACCTGCGTCGGCATGTGGAGCCGGCGCTGGGTCAGCAGGTGCGCGATCTGAAAATTGCAGGCGTTTATCTGCAACGTGAATACAAACGTTATTACCCGGCCGGTGAGGTGACCTCGCATGTGCTCGGTTTTACCGATGTGGATGATCACGGTCAGGAAGGGCTGGAACTGGCCTACGACGAATGGTTGAGTGGCTCACCCGGTTCCAAGCGAATTATCCGCGATCGGTTGGGGCGGGCCGTGGACGATGTCGAACGGCTCAGTGCCGCACAGCCGGGACAGGCTTTAAATTTGAGTATCGATCGCCGGGTCCAGTACCTGGCTTATCGCGCTTTAAAAGCTGCGGTTAAGGAAAACGGTGCGCGTGCAGGTACTGCAGTGGTGCTGGATGCTCACAATGGCGAAGTGATCGCCATGGTCAATCAGCCATCGTTCAATGCCAATGATCGTAGTCAGCTGCGACCCGGTGTGTCACGTAATCGGGCGGCCACCGATGTGTTTGAGCCCGGCTCGACCATGAAGCCGTTTACCATTGCAGCGGCACTGGAAACCGGTCGCTGGCACCCGACCGACAATGTGCACACTGAGCCGGGTTATTACCAGGTGCAGGGCAACCAGATCAAGGATGAGCGGAATTACGGAAAGATCAACCTGGGACAGATTATTCTGAAATCCAGTAATGTCGGGGTCAGTAAGGTTGCTTTGTCGCTGGATGAAGAACAGCAACTGAGCATGTACGAAAAAGTCGGTTTTGGATTTGATACCGGTAGTGGTTTCCCCGGTGAACGCGGCGGTAACCTGCGGCATGGCAACATCAGTGAATTCGAGCGCGCCACCATGAGCTTTGGTTACAGTATTTCGGTTACCGCCATGCAGTTGGCGCGTGCCTACGGTGCGTTCGCTAATGATGGGGTTATTTATCCGGTGAGCTTCATCAAGCATAAACAGCCGCCGGAAGGTCGCAAGGTGATGAGTGCGAAGACGGCGCGTCAGGTGCGTGACATGATGGAAAAAGTCGCCAGTGCCAAAGGTACGGCGCCAGGTGCTCAAATCGCCAACTATCGTGTCGCCGGCAAAACCGGAACGGTGCATAAATTCATTTCCGGTGGATATTCGCGGGATCGTTATCTGTCAATTTTTGCCGGGCTCGCGCCGGCCAGTAATCCGCGTCTGGTGATGGTGGTGATGCTGGACGAACCGCGCGGCAAACATTATTTCGGTGGTCAGGTTGCGGCACCGGTGTTTTCGCGAGTGATGTCGGGCTCGATGCGATTGTTGAATATCGCGCCGGATAACTTGCAGATCGTTGACGGCGGCAAGTCCAAAGGCGGCGACGTATGATGGCAGCAAAAAAATCTGATCAGGCAGCGATGACCTTGAAACAGTTACTGGCGGACTATGTGGCGCTGGATTGTCTGCCGGATATTCCGGTGACCGGACTGTCGCTGGATAGCCGTGACATTAAACCCGGTAATATTTTTGTCGCCCTGGCCGGCCATAAAGAACATGGGCTGGCCTATGCCGAAGGTGCGGTAGCGCGTGGCGCTGTTGCTGTGCTCTGTGATCGCAAGTTCGATCAGTATTGTCAGCAGATATTGTCTGCCCTGATGACTCAGGTGATCTGTATACCGATCACTAATCTGAAAGCGCACCTCGGTGAAATTGCAGATCATTTCTATGGGCAGGCGTCGTCGCGCCTGTTTACCGTCGGTGTTACCGGAACCGATGGTAAAACTTCAGTCAGTCATTTTATCGCTCAGGCTTTGCATGATCAAAATCATAAGAGTGCGGTGCTGGGCACCGTCGGCAACGGGCTGGTGGATGATTTACAGGCATCGACTCACACTACCCAGGATGTCATCCAGGTTCATCGCATGCTGGCTGAACTTGAGCAGCAGGGTGCCAGTCAGGTGGCCATGGAAGTATCGTCTCATGGGCTCGATCAGGGGAGAGTGGATGGTGTGCAGTTCGATGTGGCGGTGCTGACCAACCTGGGTCGCGATCATCTCGATTATCACGGCGGCCTCGACGAATACCGGCGCGCCAAGCGTCGATTGTTCAAGCGTCCGGGGCTACAGGCACTGGTCTTGAATGTCGACGACGAATTCGGTCGCCAGTTGGCGGCCGATTTTCAATCCGATACGGCAATCTGGAGTTATGCCGTGGATAGTTCGGATTTTAAATCGGCGCATCATCTGCAGGCCAGTGACGTTAAAGTTCATGGCAATGGTATCGCCATGCATGTGACTTCACCGATGGGTGAAGCGGATATCAATATTCCCTTGCTGGGGGCATTCAATGTGTCGAATGTGCTGGCTACGCTGGCTGTATTGCTGATTCGCGGCATTGATTTCGAAACCGCAATACAACGCCTGCAACAACTGAAGACGGTACCCGGGCGCATGCAAACCCTGAAGACAGCGCAAAGTCCGCTGCTGGTTATCGATTATGCGCATACACCGCAGGCATTGAGTTCAGTGCTGAGCAGTTTGTATCAGCATTGTCAGGGCGAGTTGATCTGTGTGTTCGGTTGCGGTGGTGATCGCGATAAGGGCAAACGACCGCTCATGGCGCAGGCTGCCGAACAGTTCGCTGATCGTGTCATCGTGACGGACGATAACCCTCGTACTGAAGATGGTGATGCCATCATCGACGACATTTTCGACGGTTTCAGCGATGCAAGCAGAGCGGAACGCATCAGGGATCGACGCCAGGCGATCGAATATGCAGTGCAGCATGCAAAGTCGAACGATATCGTTCTGATTGCCGGTAAAGGTCATGAAAACTACCAGATTTTTGGGTATGACAAATTGCCGTTCAGTGATTATGACGAGGCGTTGAAACTGATCGGGGGTCGTGAATGATGAGTTTACGTCAGGCCTGTCAGATTTTACATGGCACTTTGCGGGGTGAGGATGTGTCCTTCGAAGGCGTTTCGACGGATACACGTAGCCTGCAGCCCGGCGATCTTTACATTGCATTGCGCGGTGAGCGCTTCGATGGCGGGGATTTCATTGACAATGCGCAGAATTCCGGTGCGGTTGCAGCGGTGGTGCACGAATTCAAAGATATCGATCTGCCACAAATTAAGGTGACGGATACTCGCAAAGCACTGGCCGACCTGGCGCATGCGCGCCGTGAAGCGTTTGCCGGCAAAGTGGTTGCGGTGACCGGCAGCAACGGTAAAACCACGGTTAAGGAAATGATTGCAGCCATTCTGGCAACCCGAGGCGAAGTGCTGGCGACACGCGGTAATTTCAATAACGACATCGGTTTGCCGCTGACGTTATTGCGGATGCGCGATGAACCGTTCGCGGTGATCGAGATGGGCGCAAACCATCACGGTGAAATCGACGTGCTGACGTGTATCACGCATCCGGATGTGGCTTTGATTACCAATGCCGGTCCGGCGCACCTGGAAGGTTTTGGTAGCGTGGAAGGTGTGTCGCGAGCCAAAGGTGAAATATTCAACGGCCTGTCCGATGAAGGAATCGCAGTGATCAATGGTGACGATCAGTATGCCGATTACTGGGTATCTCTCTGTGCAGGTAAACGCATTATTCGGTTTGCACTGAATAATGACAATGTCGAAGTCAAAGGGCATTGGCAATCGTCCACTCAGGGCGGCCTGCTGAAAGTGCGGGTCGCCGATCAGCAGGTCGACATTCAGCTACCGTTGCCGGGCGAGCACAATGCCATGAATGCACTGGCTGCGATTGCCGCCAGTCAGGCGGTTGGCATCGACCTGCAGGCAGCCGGACGTGCACTGGAACAATTTCGTTCCGTACAGGGGCGTTTGAATGTGATTCGTACAGCGAGTGGCATGACCCTGATCGACGATACCTATAATGCCAATCCGGCATCGCTGGTGGCCGGTATCAATGTTCTGCAGAGCCTGCCCGGTGAGCACTGGCTGGTGCTGGGTGACATGGGGGAGCTGGGTGCCGGTGCTGAACAGATTCACGCCGATGCCGGTGCACAGGCAAAGGCGTTGGGGGTTGATCGTCTGCTGGCGATCGGTCCGAACAGTATTCATGCGGTTAATCAATTTGGTGAAGGCGCGACGCATTTCGACAACAAGGAATCGCTCATAGATGTCATCAGGGAAAACCAGACAGCCACCATGAATGTATTAATCAAAGGCTCACGGTTCATGAAAATGGAAGCTGTCGTGCAGTCGCTAACGGGGAAAGCAGGCTAATGTTATTGATCCTTGCCGACTATCTGCAACAGTACTACAGCGGCTTCAATGTATTCCGTTATCTGACCTTGCGCGCCATTCTCGGTACCCTGACCGCATTGTTGATTTCGCTGTGGATCGGCCCCGGCATGATTCGTCGCCTGGCCAGTTACAAGATCGGACAGAACGTGCGCGACGACGGACCGGAGACACATTTGTCGAAGGCCGGTACGCCGACCATGGGCGGAGCGCTGATACTGGTCGCCGTCGCCATCAGTACTTTGTTGTGGAGTGACCTGACCATCCGCCAGGTCTGGGTCACGCTGGGTGTGACGCTGTTGTTCGGGGCAATCGGTTTTATTGACGACTATCGAAAGCTGATCGGTGGCAATAGCAAAGGCCTGTCGGCAAAAGCGAAATATTTCTGGCAAACCGTTTTCGGGCTTGGTGCTGCAATCTTTATTTACCAGTCGGCCCTGCAACCGATAGAAACCGGATTGATTATTCCGTTCGTCAAGGACGTGATGATTCCATTGGGGATCTGGTTTGTTCCGCTTGCTTATCTGGTCATCGTCGGTAGCAGCAATGCCGTCAACCTGACCGACGGGCTCGATGGTCTGGCGATACTACCCACGGTCATGGTCGCCGGTGCGCTGGGTGTGTTTGCCTATGCGACCGGGCATATCAACTTTGCCAATTACCTGGGAATTCCATACATCGCCGGCGTCGGTGAGCTGATCGTATTCTGCAGTGCGCTGGTCGGTGCCGGGCTGGGTTTTCTCTGGTTCAATACTTATCCGGCGCAGGTGTTTATGGGTGATGTCGGCGCACTCGCACTGGGTGCAGCACTGGGTATCGTTGCGGTGCTGGTTAGACAGGAACTGGTTTTACTGATAATGGGCGGTGTGTTCGTGATGGAGACCGTGTCGGTCATTCTTCAGGTTGCATCGTTCAAGTTAACGGGGCGGCGCATTTTCAGGATGGCGCCGCTGCATCATCATTTTGAATTGAAAGGCTGGCCCGAGCCGCGCGTTATCGTGCGTTTCTGGATCATTACCGTAGTACTGGTGCTGATCGGGCTGGCGTCACTGAAGGTACGTTAAAAACGATGCCGGAGACAGCGACATTATCCGATGTGGCAGTTGCGGCACTGGTAACAGCAATGGTTGCAGAACAGAAACAGACACACACTTACATTCTGGTGGTCGGGCTCGGCCTGACCGGCCTGTCTGTTGTGCGTCATTTGCGCGAACATGGGCACAGCATTGTTGTTGTCGATAGCCGAGCGCAACCACCTGGTCTCGAACAATTGCAGCAGGAACTGCCCGAGGTCCAGGTATTCTGCGGTCCATTCAATGAAGCTCTGTTCATGGGGGCGCAACAACTGGTTGTCAGTCCCGGTGTGCCGATGCAGGAGCCGGCGATAGTACATGCTGTACAGCAGGGCGTTGAGGCGATTGGCGATATCGAGCTGTTTGCCCGCGAAGTGAATGCACCAGTGATCGCCATTACCGGTTCCAACGGTAAGAGCACGGTCACCACCCTGGTCGGTGAAATGGCCAGGCGAGCTGGTATTAAAGTGGCTGTCGGCGGCAACATCGGTACGCCGGCGCTGGACCTGTTGCATGAGCAGGCTGAACTGTATGTGCTTGAGCTATCCAGTTTCCAGCTGGAAACCTTGCATAGCCTGCAACCGGTCGCTGCAGCGGTCCTGAACGTCAGTGAAGATCACATGGATCGTTACGATAACGTCGAGCATTACGCATTCGTTAAGCAGCAGATTTATCAGCATTGTAAAACGGCCGTCATCAATCGTGATGATATGCGTGTCAGCACCATGGATCGCGGCCTGAAATCGATTAGCGGGTTTACCCTGGGTGAGCCGGCAATGGGTGATTTCGGCTTGCGTGATTTCGATGGCGAGAAGTGGTTATGCCGGGGTGGCAAACGGCTGATCGCAGAACGTGAATTGAAACTCGGTGGCCGTCACAACACGGCCAACGCACTGGCGGCCCTGGCGCTGGGTGAAGCGGCCGGCATTGAACTGAATGCCATGCTGGAAACCTTACGCTGTTTCTCCGGTCTGCCGCATCGGACTCAATGGGTGCGTGAACACGATTCGGTGAACTGGTACAACGATTCCAAAGGCACCAATGTGGGCGCTACTATCGCAGCAATCGAAGGATTGCAGGTCGACAATAAACTGATTCTGATCGCCGGTGGGCTGGGTAAAGGCGCCGATTTTTCACCGTTGCGCGATGCGGCTAAAGACAAGGTCAGGCTGGTGGTATTGATTGGTGAAGATGCGGTAAAAATCGAACAGGCTTTGCAGCAGACAGTGCCAGTTATGCTGGCCGATAGTATGCCGGAAGCGGTTCAGATTGCTGCCGATCTTGCACATCCAGGTGATTCGGTGCTGTTGTCACCGGCTTGTGCCAGTTTTGATATGTTTAAAGGTTACGAACATCGCGGTGAGGTGTTCATGGATGCAGTGAGGGCGTTGCCATGAGTCTGGTTATGCCATTCATGCCGAAGAATGCTGCAGCACCGAGCAAATCGATTTTTGCCGAAGGCCTGGACCCGATATTGATAGGTATTACTCTGGCGTTGATCTGTCTGGGGCTTGTCGCCGTGGCTTCTGCATCCATTACCGTCGCTGATCGGCAGATTGCTTCGCCGTTTTATTATGTGCAACGCCAGGCAATTGCCATCGGTATCGGCCTGCTTGCTGTTTTATTTATGTTGAAGATGCGACTGGTGTACTGGGAAAAATCGGGCATGATATTGCTGGGCTTTGCATTTTTCCTGTTGCTGCTGGTGCTGGTGCCCGGTGTGGGCAAAACGGTGAATGGTTCGACGCGCTGGATTCCGGTGGGTTTTCTCAATCTGCAGGTTTCGGAAATGGTGAAACTGTTTCTGCTGATTTACGTGGCAGGTTATCTGGTGCGACATGGTGAACAGGTGCGCTCCAGTTTATGGGGATTTATCAAGCCGATGATCATGGTCGGTATCGCTTGCGTGTTGTTGCTGCTGGAGCCGGACTTCGGTGCGTCCGTGGTGATTATGCTGACTGCGCTGGGCATGATGTTTATCGGTGGCGTGCGTTTCATTCAGTTTGTCGCCTTCATCAGTTTATTCGCTACTGCTGCAACACTACTGATCATTTCATCGCCGTATCGAATGCAACGCCTGACGGCTTTTGTAAATCCCTGGGCGGATCCTTTCGACAGCGGGTTTCAGCTGACCCAGTCTTTGATTGCGATCGGTTCCGGCGGCTGGTCGGGTACCGGCCTTGGTGGCAGTGTGCAGAAACTGTTTTATCTGCCCGAAGCGCATACCGATTTCGTGTTTGCCATCATCGCTGAGGAGCTAGGGCTGATTGGCGTAACACTGGTGCTTGCACTGTTCGGCGCATTTTTTATTCGTTCGTTCATGATTGCGCGCAAAGCAGAGCAGCAAGGTAATCAGTTTGCAGCCTATCTTGCCTACGGCATTGGAATCTGGATGAGTCTGCAGGCGTTCATCAATATTGGCGTCAACATGGGTGTGTTGCCGACCAAGGGGCTGACACTGCCACTGATGAGCTATGGCGGTAGTAGTCTGATCATCTGTTGTGCCGCTATAGGTCTGTTGCTGCGTATACATTACGAATGTGCAACCGGACAGGCTTTGCCCAGGTCACGAAATCGTCGGCGCACGGAGTCCGGCCGTAAGTCGGGCTCCGAGTTGCGGCGCGTATTCGAGGAGGCGGCATGAGTGAAACCATGACGCAACCGGTAATGATTATGGCCGGAGGCACCGGAGGACATGTTTATCCCGCCCTGGCGGTTGCGGACGAACTGCGTAACCGGGGTGTGCCTGTGGTATGGCTGGGTACGCGCAAAGGTATCGAAGCTCGGCTGGTGCCGGAAGCCGGTATCGAAGTGGATTGGTTAGGCATTAGTGGATTACGTGGCAAGAGCGTGCTGACTCTGATGCTGGCGCCGTTCAATATGTTTATTGCCTGTGTTCAGGCTTTGCGCATTATGCTGCGGCGCAAACCCTGCGTGGTATTAGGCATGGGTGGCTTTGTGTCAGGGCCGGGTGGGCTGATGGCCTGGCTGTTACGCAAGCCGTTGTTGATCCATGAACAGAATGCGATTCCGGGATTGACCAATCGCCTGTTATCGCGGCTGGCAAATATTGTTATGCAGGCTTTTCCAGACAGTTTTCAGGTCGCTGCAGTACATGTCGGTAACCCGGTACGTCGCGCCATCGCCAGTTTGCCTTCGCCGGAACAGCGTATGCGGCAACGGCAGGGGCCGCTACGCCTGCTGGTGTTTGGCGGTAGCCTGGGTGCTGCGCGACTCAACGAAGTGGTGCCGCTGGCATTGTCGCAATTGCCTGAAGACCGGAGGATGGATGTCTGGCATCAGGCAGGCCCGAAAAATATCGAACAGGCGCGCACTAATTATTCGAGATTAAATGTTACCGCACGTGTCGATGCTTACATCGAGGACATGGCGGATGCCTATAGCTGGGCCGACCTGGTGATCTGTCGTGCCGGTGCCATGACCATCGCCGAACTGGCGGCTGCGGGCGTTGCTTCAATTCTGGTGCCTTATCCCTATGCGGTGGATGATCATCAGACCGCGAATGCCGCTTATCTGTCTGACTCCGACGCGGCGCTACTGATTCAGCAGGATGATTTAAATGAAAACAGTCTATTGCAAACGTTGCTCAAACTGAGTCGTGAGCAGTTGCTGGATATGGCATCACGTGCGCGGCGGCTGGGTATGCCGGAATCGACGCAAATCGTTGCGGAACAATGCCTGGCGGCGGGAGGTGTCTCATGTTGATCGATACCCATCCCATGCGCAGCATCAGTCATGTTCATTTTGTCGGTATCGGTGGCGCCGGCATGAGTGGAATTGCCGAGGTATTGTTGAATCTGGGGTACCAGGTTAGCGGTTCGGATCGCGGCAGCAACGCGGCGACACAACGTCTGCAGGAACAGGGTGCGGTAATTTTCCAGGGGCATGCTGCAGAAAATATTATCGATGCCGAAGTTGTGGTGGTGTCGACCGCGATACCTCAGGACAACCCGGAAATTGTTGCAGCGCGTGAACGGCGTATACCGGTCATTCGACGTGCTGAAATGCTGGCTGAAATCATGCGCTTCCGTTATGGCATTGCCATTGCCGGTACACATGGCAAGACCACAACAACGAGTCTGGTCGCCAGTTTGTTGACCGAAGGCGAGCTCGACCCGACCTTTGTTATCGGTGGCAAACTGAACAGCGCCGCAACCAATGCCAAGCTGGGCGCCAGTCGCTACTTCGTTGCCGAGGCCGACGAAAGCGATGCATCGTTTTTGCTGTTGCAGCCGATGATGGCCGTGGTCACGAATATCGATGCGGATCACCTGGAAACCTATGGCGGTGATTTCGAAAAATACAAAGCGACTTATGTTGAGTTTTTACATCATCTGCCGTTTTACGGTCATGCCGTCATGTGTCTGGACGATGATGTGATCCGTGAACTATTGCCGAAGGTGTCACGACCGATACTGACTTATGGCATCGAACAGGATGCGGACATCAAGGCGTGTAATATTCAGTGCGATGGTCTGCAGTGTTCTTTCGAAGTGAGTTTGCCGGATCGGGACGCGTCCCTGGAAGTGCTACTTAACCTGCCCGGCAAACATAATGTGCTGAATGCGCTGGCGGCGATCACCATTGCGCATCTGCTGGGTGTCGAAGATAAAGCGATTCAGTCTGCACTGGCCGGTTTTCAGGGCATTGGTCGACGCATGCAGCAATATGGCGAAGTCGCCATACCCGGTGGTCATGTATTGCTGGTCGACGATTACGGTCACCATCCGACTGAAATCGCAGCCACACTGGATGCGGCACGTACCGGCTGGCCGGATCGTCGCCTGGTGGTTGCGTTCCAGCCGCATCGTTACACCCGCACCCGCGACCTGTTCGAAGATTTCGCCCGGGTGCTGGCGGATACCGATACCTTGTTAGTCACTGAAGTGTACTCGGCGGGTGAGGATGCGATTGCCGGCGCGGACGGTCGTGCATTGTGTGCAGCGATTCGTGCTCGCGGCCGGGTCAATCCGGTGTTTGTGGAAAATATCAATGATCTGCCCGAAGCTTTGCTGGATGTACTGCAGGATGATGACGTGCTGCTGACACTCGGTGCCGGCAGCATCGGTGCCAAGGCGGCAGAACTACCCAGGGTGTTTGCAGCATGATGGCGGCCAGAGACCACACACAACTGCGTGGCGAGATGAAGTACAACGAGCCGATGTCGAAACATACCAGTTGGCGTGTCGGCGGTCCGGCGGAAAAATTCTATACGCCGGCCGACCTGGATGATCTGTCCTGTTTGTTGAACGGTTTGCCGGAAACCGAGCCGGTGTTCTGGCTTGGCCTTGGCAGTAACCTGCTGGTACGAGACGGCGGCATCAGGGGTACGGTGATTGCACAAAAAGGCAGCCTGGCGGAACTGGAATTAATCGATGAGCAACGCATTCGTGCCGGAGTCGGTGTCAGTTGTGCAAAGCTGGCTCGCTTCTGCAGTAAGCATGACCTGATCGGCGGTGAATTTTTTGCCGGCATCCCCGGTTTGCTGGGCGGCGCCCTGGCCATGAACGCCGGTGCTTTTGGTGGCGAAACCTGGCGTTACGTGGAATCGGTAACCACGATCGATCGCCAGGGGCGTGTTTATGAACACAAGCCGGACGATTATCAGGTGGGTTATCGAAGTGTGCGAGGACCACAAGGTGAATGGTTCGTGGCAGCGGTTCTGAAATTTGACAAAGGTGATGGTGAGCAGGCTGCAGCATCGATTCGTGCATTGCTCGACAAGCGCGCGCAAAGCCAGCCGACCGGGTTGCCCAGTTGCGGCTCGGTGTTCACGAATCCGCAGGGCGATTTTGCCGCACGCTTGATAGACGATTGTGGACTGAAAGGTATGCGAATCGGTGATGCGGAAGTGTCGCCTAAACATGCCAATTTCATCATTAATGTGGGTCATGCCCGAGCCAGTGAAATCGAAGCCCTGATCAGCCTGGTGCAGGACCGAGTTAAAACACAACATGGTGTCGAGTTGCGTACCGAAGTCAGAATAGTAGGGGAGCCGGAATAATGCAGCATTTCGGTAAAGTTGCCGTACTCATGGGTGGCTGGTCGGCTGAACGCGAAGTGTCACTGAAAAGTGGCCAGGCGGTGTTGCAGGCTCTGCAGTCGCGAGGTGTCGATGCTCATGGTATCGATGCCAGTCGCCAATTGCACCGGCAACTGGATGGTTTTGATCGCGTGTTTAATATTTTGCATGGTCGTGGTGGCGAGGACGGCGATGTGCAGGGTTTGTTGAATATTCTACAACTGCCTTATACCGGTAGTGGTGTACTGGGTTCGGCACTGGCAATGGATAAGTTGCTGACCAAGCAATTGTGGAAGGGGATCGGTCTTCCGACACCGGATTATGTGATTCTGAATTCGGAACAGGATTGCCATCATGCCATCGAAACACTCGGCTTGCCGCTGATGATCAAGCCCGTGCTGGAAGGCTCGAGTATCGGTATGAGCAAGGTGGCGAAAGAACAGGACATGGTATCGTCCTGGCAAAAGGCACAACAGAGTGACTGTGTTGTGATTGCTGAAAAATTTGTGTCAGGTAGCGAATATACTGCTGCGGTTCTCGGTGATCGTGTGCTGCCGATGATCAAGCTGGAAACGCCGCGAGATTTTTACGACTACGAAGCCAAATATAGTGCCGACGATACGCGTTATATATGCCCCTGTGGACTGGATGTTGAAATGGAACGTTTGCTGGGGTCGCTGGTATTGCGGGCATTCGCTGCAGTACATGCCAGTGGTTGGGGGCGGGTCGATTTTATGATCGACGAATTCGCGCAACCCTGGCTAATTGAAGTGAATACTGTGCCAGGGATGACTGATCACAGCCTGGTGCCGATGGCGGCGCGTCAGGCCGGCATCGATTTTGAAACACTGACGATACAGATACTGGAACAGACTCTGTGAGTTCGAAGAAACACAAACAGGCCGTCCGCGGCGAGAAAAAACAATCACGCACACGCGTGTGGAGGGACCGGCTGCTGCCGATTCTGAGGTTGCGCTGGTTGCAATCATCGCTAGCGATGCTGGTGCTGGCCCTGGTGTTGTACCAGGCCTATGCCCGTATTACCCAGAGTGACATGTTTATCATCGAGACCGTGCAGATTGAAGGTGAATTTAAATATCTTTCGAAACAGCATTTGCAGGAAACCGCAATACCCTATGTCACTGGAAGTTTCTTTTCGGTAAAGCTGGATGCCATTCGGAATCAGCTGTTGCAGTTGCCATGGGTGGAAGATGTGTCGATTCGTCGTCAATGGCCGAATGCATTAACTATTCGAGTCATGGAGAAACAGCCTGTCGCGTACTGGAACGATAAGCAGTTGATCAGTTCACGGTCGGAAGTATTTGAACCGGCGCAGATCGATCAACAGATGCGATTGCCGAAATTGAATGGGCCGCAGGGGCAGCATGCCAATATGCTGAGGGAGCTGAGCCGCATGCAGACCTGGTTAGCCGATGCGGAATTGCAGGTTGAACAGATCAACCAGGATCAGCGACGTTCCTGGACTTTGCACATGAGTTCCGGACTGGAGCTGCGCCTCGGACGTCACGATCGTCAACAACGCTTACAGCGTTTTGTTGAAGTGTTTACAGGAAAGCTGATGAAACAGCAGCAGAACATTAAGTATGTAGATATGCGGTATACCAACGGCCTGGCTGTTGCCTGGAAAAAAGTAACCGAAGGTCTGGGGGCATAAAACGAATGACAAAGAAATCGGATAAGAATTTAATTGTTGGCCTGGATATCGGAACTTCCAAGGTAGTCGCTATCGTCGGTGAGGTGGCGACTGACGGACAGGTCGAAATTGTCGGTCTGGGATCGCATCCATCCCGAGGTTTGAAGAAAGGTGTGGTGGTTAACATTGAATCCACAGTGCAGTCCATTCAGCGTGCGGTAGAAGAAGCGGAGCTGATGGCGGGTTGTCAGATCAATTCGGTTTATGCCGGAATCGCGGGCAGCCACATCAAAAGTATTAATTCGCACGGGATTGTCGCGATCAAGGATCGCGAAGTAAGCGAACAGGATCTGGATCGGGTTATCGATGCGGCGCGAGCTGTTGCAATTCCCGCAGACCAACGCGTTCTGCACATTCTTCCGCAGGAATTCGTAATCGATGACCAGGAAGGTATTCGTGAACCTATCGGTATGTCGGGCGTGCGTCTGGAAGCCAAGGTTCATCTGGTTACTGGAGCGGTTGGTGCGGCACAGAACATTATTAAATGTGTGCGTCGTTGTGGCCTGGACGTGGATGACATTATTCTGGAACAACTGGCATCCAGTTATTCGGTGCTGACCGACGATGAAAAGGAGCTGGGGGTCTGCCTGGTTGATATCGGCGGGGGTACCACCGACATCGCAGTATTTACCGACGGCGCGATTCGGCATACCGCAGTTATTCCGATTGCCGGTGACCAGGTAACTAACGATATTGCGGTCGCCCTGCGTACACCGACACAGTACGCGGATGAAATCAAGATTAAGTATGCCTGCGCATTACGTCAGCTCGCGAATCCGGAAGAAAGCATCGAAGTGCCCAGTGTTGGTGATCGTCCGCCGCGCAAACTGTCTCGCCAAACATTGGCCGAGGTGGTCGAGCCGCGTTATGACGAATTGCTGTCGCTGGTTCAGGCCGAGCTACGCAAAAGTGGTTTCGAAGATATTATTGCCGCCGGTATCGTGTTGACCGGCGGTAGCTCAAAAATGGAAGGTGTGGTCGATCTTGCGGAAGAGATTTTCCACATGCCGGTACGACTGGGTACGCCACAGTTTGTCAGTGGATTGTCCGATGTCGTGAACAATCCAATTTTTGCAACAGGGGTTGGGCTGTTGTTATTCGGTGAACAGCACCAGCATTCAGGTACACGATATTTCTCCGCAGAAGGGGGTGTGAAAGGCGTATGGGAACGGATGAAAAACTGGTTCCAGGGGAACTTTTAAAACGCATGCCCGGAGCAATGGGTATGAACGAATCGATGGTCAACAAATGCAGAACGAACGGGGAGTCTAACAATGTTTGAATTAATGGATTCAGTCGCACAAGATGCGGTGATCAAAGTAATCGGTGTTGGCGGCGGCGGTGGTAACGCTGTACAGCATATGGTTGCCAGTGGTATCGACGGCGTGGATTTTATCTGTGCCAATACCGACGCCCAGGCATTACATAAAGTCGAAGGCGCGATGTCTCTGCAGATCGGTGGCAATATTACCAAGGGCCTGGGAGCGGGAGCCAACCCGGATATCGGTCGCCAGGCGGCACTGGAAGACCGCGAACGTATCCAGGAAGCTATCATGGGTGCAGACATGGTTTTCGTGACCGCAGGCATGGGTGGTGGAACCGGTACCGGGGCCGCACCGGTGGTTGCGCAGATTGCACGCGATATGGGCATTCTGGCGGTGGGTGTTGTCACCAAGCCGTTTGTGTTCGAAGGCGCTAATCGAATGAAAGTGGCTATGCACGGTATCAATGAGTTGAGCCAGCATGTGGACTCGCTGATCACGATTCCGAATGACAAGCTGCTCAGTGTTTACGGTCGCGAGTTCGACCTGATGAACGCGTTCAAAGGTGCCAACGATGTATTACACAACGCGGTGCAGGGCATTACTGAACTAATCACTCATCCCGGAGTCATTAACGTGGACTTCGCTGATGTGCGTACCGTTATGTCCCAGAATGGTATGGGTATGATGGGATCCGGCCTGGCCGGTGGCGTGGACCGGGCTCGCGAAGCCGCTGAGGCTGCAGTCGCCAGTCCGTTGCTGGAAGATGTCAATATTTCCGGTGCCCGCGGTATTCTGGTCAACGTGACCGGAACCAACCTGACCCTGGGTGAATTTGAAGACATCGGTGCAATCATCAGTTCCTTTGCTTCAGAAGAGGCTATAGTCGTCATGGGTACCGCAATCGACGAGGGTCTGCAGGATGAACTGCGGGTCACCGTAGTGGCTACCGGCCTGGGTGCTCATATGGCACCGGCGGGTAAACAGTCCATGAAGATGGTGCAGCGCAACAGTAACGGCGAGGTCAACTTTGACGAGTTGAACAAGCCTACCGTGCTACGCAAGAGGGCCGCCGGAGACGATATGGGTACTCTGGACGCCTTCGACGATGACATGCTGGATATTCCGGCGTTTCTGCGTCGCCAGGCTGATTGAGGCGAAGTCCGGGAGTGTTGACCTGACTTCGAGTAAAATCTGGCATTTGTGCAGCAAATCATGTTTTACTTGCAATTGTGGGTTATACTCCCTGAAAATTGGGCAGATTTCGTAAAAATGTCATGAAATTTGTGTATAATCGCCGAGTTTGGCCGCAAGGCCCGGGTTAGCTAAAACGGGAAACATCCATTGATTCGACAGAGAACACTTAAAAACGTGATTCGCGCAACAGGCGTGGGTCTGCACACAGGTAATAAAGTGTATTTGACTTTACGTCCTGCCCAACCCGATACGGGTGTGGTGTTCCGTCGTGTCGATCTGGATTCGCCGATCGAAATCCGGGCCAATGCCGAGAATGTGGTTGATACCAATCTGTCCACGACGCTGGGTGAGCATGGCGTGACTGTAGCGACCGTCGAGCATTTGCTGTCCGCTATGGCCGGTCTGGGTATAGACAATGCCTATGTCGATCTGAGTTCTGCTGAAGTGCCCATCATGGATGGTAGTTCCGGTCCGTTTGTATTTCTGCTGCAGTCGGCTGGCATCGTCGAACAGGATGCGCCCAAGCGTTTTATCCGTATCAAGCGTCCTGTCATCGTCGAGGAGCAGGACAAATGGGCAAAATTCGAGCCTTTCGACGGTTTCAAAGTTGGCTTTACCATCGATTTTAACCATCCGGTGTTCAATGGTTCCCCCCAGAAAGCTGAGATCGATTTCTCATCCACATCCTTTGTTAAGGAAGTGAGTCGGGCGCGTACCTTCGGTTTCATGAGTGATTTCGAGAAGTTGCGTGAAAATAATCTGGCCCTGGGTGCCAGCCTGGATAACGCAATCGGCGTTGATGAGTTCCGGGTGCTGAACGAAGATGGTCTGCGTTATGAAGACGAATTCGTCAAACACAAGATTCTGGATGCGATCGGCGATCTGTATCTGCTGGGACACAGCCTGATTGGTGCCTATTCCGGCTTCCGTTCTGGCCATGCGCTTAACAACAAGTTGCTCAAGGCATTGATTGCCGATGAAAGTGCCTGGGAAGAAGTGACTTTCGAAGACGAAGACGCGCTGTCGCCGATTTCCTACGCGCAACCGGTACAGGCCTGATAATTCTGTTGCGGTCCGGACCTCGCAGGACCGCTTTAATCCCCCTCGACCGTATTTCTGGCCAGCCTGAGCAGGGCTTGCTGTAAGTGCTCGTCTTCGACGGAACCGGCCGTCTGCCTGATCAGGCGTGCGCTATCCCGACTTAGATGACGAAGTTTGCGGCGTGGTGGTGGGCTTTTTCTGAGTTCTGCCGGTGCTCGCCGAATCCGAATCCGGTTTATTTCAAAATTGCTGTGTTCGGCCAGCATGTCGAGCATACTCTGGGTGTACATTCTCAGCCGGTTGACCCAGACCGGAGAGTCAGCAACCAGTACCAGTTCGCCATCGTGGACACCGGCCACTGACAGGTGCGGCTGGCAATTTAGCGGCAGACAGGCGTGCAGCAGACGGGTCAACTGGGCCAGCTGGCGCGTTCTGTTGAGGATTTCCGGTCTGATGAGCTGGCTGATGGTTTCCATGATTCTGCTGCGCAGTATTTGACAGAGGGCCGATTAATTCAAATAATGGATATTTTATGCCACAATCGTGTTACTTGTTACCCGATTTTGCCTATAATTTAATTCATGATCTATTCTTAGGTTGTTCTTTAGACTAAAAAATCACCCATGAACATAATATTGCTGAGTAAATTCAGAGGACGTCCCTACCGCATCCAGATCGGAAGCCCCATGCAGCTGCTGTTTCTGGCGGTTTTCGGCATGGTCACAGCGGCCGGGGTCGGCGTCATGGGGTACTGGTGGGGGCAGTCCAGCAAATCCTCCGATCGACTGGTCAATGTTCAGTCAGAAATCAAGATGCAGCGTGAACTGATCGACCAGATTCGCTTCAACGCACAGGCGGATCTGGATGCACTGGCGGCTCGACTGGGACAAATCCAGGCCCACGCTACCCGCCTGAACGCGCTGGGTCAGAAACTGGTCAAGATTGCCAAGCTGGATCCGGCTGAATTCAGTTTTGAAACTTCTCCCGGCGTCGGTGGTCCTGATGATGGCGGTAGTACCGTGAATATGGATTTCGGCAGTGAGATCGACGCTATTGTGGCGGAGCTGGAAGATCGTGAGCAACAGCTCGGGGTACTGGAAGATATATTGCTGAGTAGCCAGATGAAGGAAGAAGTCTTTCCTGAGGGGCGCCCCATCAAACGTGGCTGGATCTCTTCTTACTATGGCATGCGTACCAACCCCTTTACCGGCAAATTGCAGTTTCACAAGGGGATGGATTTCGCCGGTAAATCCGGCAGCAAGGTGCTTGCTGTCGCTGGCGGTGTCGTGACCTGGTCCAGCAAACGCTATGGCTACGGCAACATGGTCGAGGTTAACCATGGTAACGGCTATGTCACACGATACGGCCATAATAGCGAAAACCTGGTCAAAGTCGGTGATACGGTGAACAAGGGCCAGCAGATTGCGTTAATGGGCTCAACCGGTCGGTCAACCGGACCTCATGTCCATTTCGAAGTGCTTAAGAATGGTCGCCAGATCAACCCTCAGCGTTTCGTGCAGAGACTGCGTTAAGCCGGCGTATAATTCAGCATTTTTTTCAGGAAAATACCCCGCCACCCTTAAGCCTGCCGGCTTTCTAAGGCATAATAGCCACCCAAAATACAAGTATGATGTAGTGCCAAAGGATCAAACATGGTAGCCAAGTTGCTGCGAAAAGTGTTCGGCAGTCGTAATGATCGCCAGGTCAAGAAATACCAGAAAATCGTCAATCAGATTAATGCGCTGGAACCTGAGTTCGAAGCGCTCAGTGACGAAGCGCTTGGCGCCAAGACGATCGAATTTCGCGAGCGCGTAGAACAGGGTGCCAGCCTGGACCAGTTACTCCCGGAGGCTTTTGCAGCAGTTCGTGAGGCGGGGCGGCGTGCTATGGGCATGCGCCACTTCGATGTCCAGATGATCGGCGGGATTACCCTGCACAATGGAAACATCGCTGAAATGCGTACCGGTGAGGGT
>CBDULQ010000038.1:0-20336 GCA_965368115.1 uncultured Gammaproteobacteria bacterium
ACAAGCAGGTCAACTTCTGTATGAAAAATGCCGCCAAGGCCAACTGGACACCGGCACAGACCAGTGCCGTGGTCGAGTACCTGAACACGAAGTTTTACAAGTTCTAACCCCGCCTATGGCAAAACGCCGGATCACAGATCAACAGAAACGTCGTATCGCACAAATCCAGCAAAAACGACGGGACCGAGCCGGCAAACAGCAACAACTTCTCAACGCACAATTCAACGAGCAGGCCCTCGGCCCGGAACAACCGGGTCGGGTCATCACCAACTTCGGTCAGGCATTGATCGTCGAGGACGACCAGGGTGAATTGCAGCGCTGTGTTTCCCGTCAGAACCTGGGCGCCATCGTCTGCGGCGACAAGGTGATCTGGCAGGACGCGCAAACCGGCGAAGGTGTCATCGTCGCCGTCGAACCACGCAGTTCCCTGTTACAGAAACCCGGCTTCGGCGGCAAGCTGAAACCCATGGCCGCCAACATCGACCAGATCATCATCGTCTCCTCGGTCAAACCGGAACCCAATGCCTTTCTCATCGATCGTTACCTGGTGGCCGCCGAGTCTCTGCCTGCGACCCCGATATTGCTATTCAATAAAATCGATTTGCTGGACGACGACAACCGCAGCGACATCGAACAGTTACAACAACTGTATCGTTCCATCGGCTACCAGGTGATCCAGGCCAGTCGCACGCTGGATCATGGTTTCGATGAACTGGACGAGGTCATCAAAAACAAAACCAGCATCATGGTCGGTCTGTCCGGGGTCGGTAAATCGTCATTGATTCAACACCTGTTGCCGGAACAGGATATTCGTATCGGTGAGTTATCCCGGGCCAGCGGCGAAGGTACGCACACAACCACCAGTTCGACCTGGTACAACCTGCCTGAAGGCGGCAGCCTGATCGACTCACCGGGCGTGCGCAATTTCGGACTCTGGCATATGTCGGAAGACGACATGCTGCAGGGCTTCATCGAATTGCGTCCGTTCATCGGCCGATGCAAGTTTTCCAACTGCAAACACGAGTCGGAACCGGGTTGCGCCATTCAACAGGCACTGGACGAAGGCCGCATCAGCGCACAACGCTTTGCCAGTTATCGCAAGATGTGTGAGGAATACGCCGGCTGAACGCGGCGCTGATCAGGGCCTGAAATAATCCTGATTGTCGTAGAAATCGGGCTGCTGATTCGGCGCATACCAGCCCGGCACACCGAGCAGCGGAAACGGCACCAGATCCTGTTTACTCTGAATCGCATCGTCGAACCACTGGTGCGACAGGGTCATATCCAGTTGCTTTAAATCGCCCTGTAACAATGTTTCCGATTCGATCAACAGCGTGTGTGTCGTCATACCCACATAAGGCTGCAATGCTTTTTCATACATGGCATGACCGAACACCACGCAGCGCAAATCCGCTTCGAAAGCCGAGCGATGATCAACAAACAGGGACTGCCATTGTCGATCACGGATCATCTGTAACAGATCGGCTCGCCGACTGATGATGACCGCACCGCATTCATCGAACAGGGTCAGTAAATTTTCCAGCGGGCTGCGATTGGTACCCGGCTCGCGCTGCATGCTGGCCTGAAAGTGCAGCGTATTCAGGGCCTGCTTGGTGTGCGGAAAACTCAACCATACCAGCGCATTGAAAAAGTCATGCCAGTTGCAAAGCCGTGTCTGTAGTTCACCCTGCAGAAAAATGCGCGATTCATATAGCGCTTCGAAATCCTGCGACCGCTCATCCTGTGCCACCGGCAAAACGTCCATACCCTGCTGGCTGAACACGTTTCGATAATCGTCAAGCTGCGGCCATGCGCCCTGCTGGAAAAAATTTTCCGCGCAGGGGCGTAAAGGTTCAAACAAAAGCGAGCGCTCAAAGAAACGGGCATCCCAGTGCTGATACATAGATTCACTCATCAGCGTCAGGACTGCCTGCGGCGATGGCGAAAGAACTGTTGCAACTGTTCACGACATTCCGGCTCCATGACACCACCGGTCACTTCAACGCGATGGTTATGCTGCACAGCCTGCAACAGATCGAAGACCGTTCCCGCAGCACCGGTCTTCGGATCAAAAGCACCGAACACCAGACGCTTGATACGCGCATGAATCATCGCGCCTACACACATGGGACAGGGTTCCAGGGTAACGTACAATGTAGTATCGATCAGACGATAGTTATTCAGCGCCTCGCCAGCCTGACGTATCGCCATAACCTCCGCATGGGCACTGGCATCGTGAGATTGAATCGGCTGGTTCCAGCCTTCGGCAATCAGTTCATTGTCCTTGACCAGCACCGCACCAACCGGGACCTCACCCAGGGCTTCAGCTTTTTTAGCCATATCCATGGCAAATTTCATCCAGTGCTGATCGTCGTGTTCAGTCATAAATACCAGTGAGCCTGATCAATTCAGGCCATTCGTTGAAGTCAGCTTGTCGAAACAAGGCAACGGCAGGATCGTCATTTGAAATCTGCTGGATGAATGCAGCTCAGCCGGATGGCTGATCATCGCGGCGTGGCGACAGCTTTTCCAGTATCAGGCTGCCCAGCAAAATGCCCAGCAACAGGAAGCCGCCCAGAAAAATGCGCAAAGGTTCAGGCACCCTGGAAGGACGTTTGTTCTCTCGAGAACCGGTAGGTAAGGCCAGACACATGAGCCGATTATAATGGGCAGAGCGACTAGACGAAAGCTTAAAAACCGGACATCGTGCACGATATCAGAGGTGATCGCGTCATACTGTGCCAGCTCATTCCGATCAGTAGTCATTATCAATCTGCAAGCATACACGTCATGACCAGGTCATACGCCTGCAGCGCACCCGAACAAACCCAGTGCCACAGCAGAATAATGCCTTTTTTTTCAATACCCTGTTTCAGGGTTCACCTATCCAGATCGGCCAGTAAACTGGAAACAACCAGATGTGCTGCTCAAGCACCAGTTCTGCCACGTCAATGCTATTACTTGATGGAGGCACCTGGATCGTTTTCACAAGCGCGGACTTCTGGAACTGTGTGGTGGCGACAGCCAGTGAAATATCAATCAATCCTGCATACAGAGCAATCAGATCCCCACTGATGTGAGAGCGATGTAGATATTTCAAGACATTTCTTCCGACATTGCAACCCGACGATCAATACTGATCGAATCAGTAGTATCACGTATGCTTATTGCGGAAAAAAATGGTTTTAACACGGTGAAAACTAGCAATACAACTACCGTCGATAGAACATTTTTCTGTACATCTTCTCCAGCATCTCCATTTGCTGACTACATCTATCATTCGTGGCAATGTCTGCTTCATAAAGGTGTTTTTGAAATATGTTCCGCGCCGCATCCAGAGACGTGGGATCACTAAGTCTTTTTCATTGTAAGCAGTAGTGTGGTGTACACAGGCCCTTGGTTCTCTATGACGCCTGCCTGACGAACAATATTCGAAGACACATCAAAATACAGCCAGACAGGTGGTCAGAAAAACCAGCAATAACAAGAGCGACATCGCTGAGCGCCAGCGAAGGAGTGCAGTTTCCAGTAACCCCGTGACATTGTTTCTCGCCAGGAGAAACTGTATAAGCAACCCCAGTGCCCGCCCAATAGTAGTCCATTGTTCCTCGCCGCGAACAAATAATCGGCCAGCTCCATCTTTCATCAATATCATCCAATTGATGATATGCGACACTACATCACCTGCCACAAAGCTCGGTAGTCGAAGCAAGTGCCGTCTTGAGTTCAGCACCGCCACCGATATGGCGGCTAGAACAGAGAAAAGGCTAATGGCCAGATCCCCTGTTGTGATGTAAGAAAGCTGGTACCCTGCCGCAAACGTCGCCACCAGAGTGAGTACAGCAGCCCATAGCGCAATGACTGAGACCTTAACAGGACGCGAATCCGTTGTCGCCAACGAGGACGTGTATCGCTGTGCAGGCATGTTGGAAAGCTCGATACCCCCATGTAAAAAACTGTTACCCGCCAGCAAAGCGATGATCACCATAGCCGACATAATGGTTAACGCAGGTACTCTGACCTCCATTCCCCAGGCCAGACCAAGCGGCGACATCGCCAGCAGCAACACGGCCAACCAGTTCAACACGGAGGCAAAACGGGAAAGCATGCGTGACACGGCAACTTCATTGATCTCATCAAGCAACAGGATTGCCGCCAGAGCAGCCCCAGACTGAATCAAGACGGCTGCGGATGGATCTGCGAGGCTTTCCCACAGGGCGGGTTGCTGTAAGCCGGTATTCAGCACAACCAACCACACGCTGGCCAGGACAATCATTACATACCCTAGAACGGCTCGACGATGAATTTGCGACAATCCGGCAATACTCGCATATATCAAGGTCAGCCAGGCCAGCCACTGCAGAATTGCAGCACCAATAGAGGCATCAAGCTGACCAGGCGGCATTAAACGCCAGCTACCCAGCAGGCTCGCACCAAATATAAAAGCAACCAGGGCGGGCCGCAGTTCCACACCGGCTCTGGCGAAGACCAAAGGCAACCAGAAATGCACACCAAGCATGCCGGACTTTATGCCGAAACCGATAATCAACAGACTGAGCACCAGACTCTTGTCATCGATGTCCATGAGAGCCTGTTGCAATGATCCGAAGTCGACGGCTCCGGCTACCTGACCCAGCATCAGCAGCGCTTCGAATAACAGTAAATCGCTGACAACCAGCAGCACAATCAGTGTCCGGCCTGCGTTCCGTGTGTGCATATCAGACTCAAAGACCAATGCCCCATATAAGCTGTATCCGGTGATCGTAGCTGCCGAGAAAAACAGCAAAGCATCGCCAGCGAGAACCAGACTGAAACTACCGCTCATCGCAAGTAACAACATCACACCCATGGCACTGGAATCGGCAGCCCTCAACCTCGCACACGCCAAAACGCCACTTGCCAGCCAGAGCATGGAGATGAGAGACAAAAATACCTGCCCGCTAGCATCCAGTGCCAGAACCCCTCCCAACATAATGCCGGGTAATTCCAGCACATTATTTACAAAAACAGATAGCACCAGTGCCGGCAACGCAGCCCAGGGTAGCAAGACCAACCCCACCGACCGCAGACTCGGAAGTATCAGCAGACCCGCGATCACGAGTGGCCAAACAATCGGCAACAGCAGCAACACTTCTGGCATCCCAACACTCATGGCCCGTAAAACTCCCGTTGCGCCACGAGCCTGGCCCATTCCAGTGGGCTGAATGGAATCGATGCCAGAAGCCCCGTGACCAATGCCAGCAACGCCGTTAACACGGGCGGCAGCAATAGCGCCCAAGCGGTCTCCTTATGCCCAAAGTCGTGCTCATCTGGCCATTCGGCGGGTGGCAAACAGAACCAGGCACGGTAGAGTATGGGCAGGAAATAGGCGGCATTGAGCGCGCTACTGCCGGCCAGTACCAGAAGCACCCATTCCTGGGACGTCTCCAGCGCACCCAGACCGAGATACCACTTACTGATAAACCCGGCAATCGGCGGCGCACCGATCATGCCAAAGGCACCGACCGTGAATGCGGCCATGGTCCAGGGCATACGCCGGCCTGCACCATTCATCTCGCTGATCTTATGCACGCCCAGTGTTTCAGCCAGATTACCGGCGCAGAAAAACAGCGTTATCTTCATCAATCCCTGGTGTACCAGATGTACGATACCGCCGATGGTCGCGATGGGACCAGCGATGGCCACTCCCAGTGTGATATAGGACACCTGACTGACAGTCGAAAATGCCAGCCTGCGTTTCAGATCATCCTGGTACAAGGCGCGAATCGAGCCGTAGATGATGGTAAATGCCGCCAGCCAGGCCAGCGGTTGCATGACGCCTAACCCGGCAGCGAACTCTACTCCAAAGACTTCGTAAACGACACGCACTATACCGAATGCACCAGCCTTAACAACGGCCACAGCATGCAGCAAGGCACTAACCGGTGCCGGAGCCACCATCGCCTGAGGCAACCAGCCATGTAATGGCACCAGTGCAGCTTTGACGCCGAGGCCGGCGATGAGCAACACGAAAATGATCACTAGTGCCGAGCCATGGTCCGGCACAATCTCTCTGACGAAACCACGGGGAGTAAACTCCAGATGACCGGTGAGCACATAAAGCCATGCAGTACCCAGCAGCAGCAAGACTCCGCCTGTTACCGTATAGATTAAGTAGCGCTGGCCGGCTCGGCGTGCCACATCGGTACCGCGATGAACAACCAGGGGATAGGTAGACAGCGTCAACAGCTCGTAGAACAACACGAATGTGATCAGGTTACCGGCCAGCGCCACACCGACGGTAGCTGTCACGCACAAGCTAAAAAAACCAAAGAAACGGCTACGATGCGGCGCCCCTTCCAGATAACCAATCGCATAGATAGTGGTCAACAACCACAGCACCGAAGAGAGAGTCACGAAAAGCAATGCCAGAGGCCCTGCGCGCAATACCAGCTCCAGGCCAGGCAGCAACGCCAGGCGCACTTCGAAATGCTGTTCAAGGTATACCCCCCACAACATCACACCGACCAGCGCCAGTTTCGAAAACGCACCGAGTAAATTGAGCGCGGTGCGCAAGCGCACCCTTTCTTCCGCCAGGCCGAAAATGATCAGCCCGGGCAACAGGGAGCTGGCAATGACCAGCAACGGCATCCACGAATTCCAGGTCATGGACTCAACTCAACAACACTAAAGGGATCCCCGACCCCGACCAACATCAGAAACGGCGACGCGAGAAAACCGACCAGAATGGCGCCAGCCGCCAGCAGCATGGCTGCCCATTGCATCCTGGCCGGCACACTGACCGGTTCGTGCGCCCTGGGCGCCTGAGTGAAAGCATTACCCAGTACCTTAAATATATAACCAGCCGCCAACAGCCCGCCCAGAAGTATGATGGCAACCATGTCCCAGCGCCCCTGAGTTAACGCCGCCTGCAACAACAACCACTTGCCATTGAACCCCCCACTCGGAGGAAGCCCCATAATGCTCACGCCCGCCAGGGCAAAGGCCCCTGCTGTAAGAGGCAGGCGCTGGACCACGCGGTCTAGATCGGCGATACGATCATGACCACCAAACTGCATCAGGTTACCCGCAGCCAGAAACATCGCCGCTTTGGCCAGGGCATGGGAAAATGCCAGGTAGACCATAGCACCCCATGCAGTTATGCCGGCACCGGTCAACAGCGGGTATGCCAGAAAAAGATAACCGATCTGCGCGACGGTTGAGTATGCAACCAGTAACTTGACCCGCGTCTGTCGCAATGCCTGCACCGAACCCCACAGCACTGCTCCAGCCCCCAATAAACCAAACAACTCTTCGACGCCATCCGACACTTCAGAGAAAACCTCAATCCACAGGCGTAGCAGTATGTAAAAGGAGGCCTTCACCACGAGGGCGGACAACACGGCGCTGACTGGCGCAGACGCGCTCGCATGTGCAGGGGGAAGCCAGAAATACAGGGGAAACAGTGCTGTCTTCAGGATCAGACCGGCACTCATCACTCCCAGTGCCGTCCAGGCCAGCGGAGATGGCCTCACCCGTTCAGACAACAACATAAGATCCACCGTACCGTAACCGTGATACAGCAATGCGACGCCCAGCAGATAGAGCAGTGACCCCAGCAGTGTCGCCAGTAAATAACGCATGGCCCCCATCAATGCATCGCGACCACCCTGCAACGCCGTCAAGGCCACCGCAGACAAACCGACCAGTTCAAGAGTCACATAGAGATTGAACAGATCGCCTGATAAAAACAGTGCGTTCAATGCACCGAGCAACAACAGCCATAGCGGCCAGAACCGACCAGAGACGGCTGACTTGAAATAACTGGTGGCATAGACACTGACCCCGAGCCCAACGAGCGCAATCATGATCAGCATCAACAAACTGAGTCCGTCAACATACAAATCGATACCCAGCGGTGCTCCCCAGCCACCGACCGCATGGCGATATACGCCATGCGTCAACAGCTGCCAGCCCACACCTGTGACAAGCACACCCACCAGCACCACTGTAGTCAACCCCAGAGTTTTTGCACTGGCCGGGAACAGGAAACAGACGATTCCTCCTACCAGGGGCAACAAAATCAGCACTGGTCCCCAATGAAACTGAGAAAACAACGCTTCCATGAAAGCTAATCCACACCCCTGTCAGCAAGCTCTTCTCTGCCTGTGGCCGCTTTCACCTTGAGCATCAAACGAAGCGCCAGAGCTGTGGCCGAGACAGCCACCACGATGCCGGTAATCACCATGGCGTGTGGCACAGGGTCTGGCGGTGAGTCCCCACCCCGCCTTGCCAGCGCCACCAGCAGTAAAAAAATACCGCTACCCATCACATTGATGGCCAGAATCTTACGCAACAGGTGGTTGTGCACAATAAGTGCGTAAAAACCCAGACAAAACAGACCAATACCCACCAGAGCATATAAAAAAGGGACGCTCATGGTTGTTCCTTGTCCGGGGGCTCGGTGCCCAGGAACAACGCGGCAAGCGTCACTCCGATGGAAACAGTGGCTATAGCCTCAATGAACAAAATCAGATTGCCAGCCTGCGAAACGGGATATTCGAGCATTTGTCGTCCCGTTAGCAGCATCAGAACAGCAACGGCCATAAATGCAACCACACCGGCTACTAGTGCGAGCCGCAGGGCCAGTTGCGTAAAACCGAACTGAAATCGCGCGCGAGACAATATCCACAGGACGCCTGCTGCCCCCAGGATAGCTCCGGCCTGGAACGCCCCTCCCGGTGCGTGGGCACCGGCCCACAGCAAATAAGCCGACACTATTATAAGTACCGGCGATAGTAGACGCGTCAAGGTATCCAGCACCGGCCCGGGAGCGTGCTCCGAGCGACCCGCTGGAAAAGTGCCGAGTGACCAGACACCCAGCAACGCCAGTATCAGCGCCACCATCTCCAACAGCGTGTCGTAGCCTCGAAAGTTAAGCAGCACCGCGGTTACCGGATTGCTAACACCACTCTTTTCCAGTTGGCCGGCCACCACAGCCTGGAGACCGTGAGCCTGGTCTGGCAACGACAGCACGGTGTAACCGAGTCCCAATGCAAGCGTCACCATGGGGGGCACCAACAACCAGTCACGCCATTTCATGCCAGTGCTCCCGGAAATGATTGAACACTACTGGGTCAAGGCACATGTTCAACCGTGAACTCCTTTCTCGTGGTTTGAAGGGTCGATTGACTGGGTGCCAGTATGATCCTGCTGATCAATTCGGCATTCCGTCACCATCTCAGACTCCCGCAACCTTGCTAACGCCGCCATCAGCAAAGCACCGGTGAGTCCCGCGCCGATCGCCGCCTCGGTCAGCGCAACATCTGGCGCCGACAGCCTTACCCAGATCAGGGCCATGAAAAGACCAAAGGCAATAAACAGCACAATGGCTTTAAACAGATCTGGGCAGGCCAGAAGCCGCCAGGCAAGCCACAGCACCGCGAAACCGAGTAGGAAATCGAAGGCCCATAGCAGCAAGATCATCGTCTCCATAACTGAAACCCCTTACGTAGCGCACTGCGAGCCACCAGGTGCGCCACACTTGCCCCGGCGAGCAGAACCAGTAGCCAGATCAATAGCAGTTTGACAACGATGGCCCAGGACGCAGCCTGCAGCGCGAGTCCCGCCACGATCAACCCCAGGCCCACATTGTCCGCCTTGGTCAAGGCATGCAATCGGGTATAAACATCGGGAAAACGCAGCAACCCCAGGGTTCCAGCCAGAAAAAACAGGCCGCCAGTTATCAACGACGCGGTGGAAAGATACTCACTCAGCGTCATTTCCCCTCCCCCGATCAGGCCATGCGCGACATACAAACGCCACCGCAGTGACCGCTGCCAACAGTGCAAACACCAGCGCCACATCGCGCAGTGCGGCACCACCGGGCACCTCCGCAAGCAACAATAATATTGCCACTGCGGTGGTGCCGAATAACTGGGCGGCCAGCATGCGATCAGCGGGTGTCGGACCACGCAATACCCGCCACATACCTGCGCCGAGATTGAGCAGGAGAAACAAAGCCAGCACGAGGATCAGTAACGACATTTCAGGTCAATCTTCCAGTGTAACCGGTGTCACAAACCCGCTCGGTTTGATCGCCAGCACCGAGCAGTCGATCTGTTCGAGAATGGTCTCCGCTGTATTACCCATGATGAAACCTCGGATACCCGTACGTGCCACCGTGCCCATGACAATACAGTCAACTTTCAGTCGACTGGCGAGCTCTGGAATTTCCTTCCGCGCTGATCCTTTAATCATATGTATTTTAGGTTTCAGATAATCCATTGCATCCGATCCCAGTTTCGTACCCGCATCACGAATCAGTTCATCCAGACATTGTGTGTGATGTGCCTGAACCTGTTCGACATAGGTATTAATTTCTTCTTCCGGCCGCTTCAGGAACACTCCGTTACGCATGGCGACTTCACCGATTGCCTCCCATGCGTGCGCGACATGCAATTCGGCAAACTCAGAAACGGCCAGGGCACCCGAGATCTCTATCACCATGTCATTCAAGGCCCGACGCGTCTCCAGCTCGGCCGCCGGGTAATTATCGTCCACATCCACAGCGGCGAGGATGCGCTGATAGGACTCCCCGCTTCCGGGTTTAACCAACCACACAGGACATGGACACTTGCGCAGCAGATGCATATCGTCGCTAGCGAAGAAACGACCCAGCCAGTCGGGTGACTCAGGACACTTAATCACCAGATCATGCCCGTTTCTTAAAACCTCTCGCACGATTTCCAGAAACGGCGTGCCAGTCAGTACTAACGTGTTGATATCGATCCGAGTACGTAAGGGCTCTACCAGGGTTTGCAGCCACTGGAACTGTGCAGCTGTTAATCTGGCCTGAAGCTCCTCCGATTCCACCCCCCTCTCTGGAGATCCGATTCGTTTCCTTACACGCTCGACAACTGTCGCCACCGTCAGAGTTGACTGGTTGTTCTCCGCCAGTGCTACCGCACGCTCAAGCGCCTCCTGGCACATTGCCTGTGACTCCACCACACACAGGATATTTTTAAACCACCTCATGTCATTCTTCTCCTCTCATAAAATATGTTACTGATCCAGTGTGACCGGCGTTACGAAGCCCTCCGGCTTGATTGCCAGAACCGAGCATTCGATCTGTTCAAGAATGGCCTCCGCCGTGTTACCCATAATGAAACCACGAATGCCCGTACGCGCCACCGTACCCATGACAATACAATCAACGTCGAGGCGTTTGGCCAGGGTAGGAATCTCCTTGCGCGCAGATCCCTTCAACAAATGAGTGAGAGGCAGCAGAAAATCCAGCTTTTCCCGCATCGCATCACTACTGCTTTTCAGATTCCACATAAAATCATCTAGCAGTCGCTGTTGTTGCCGCTGTTCCTGTTCGATGTTTTCAATAAGCTTTTCCCGTGGAATATCTGACGAAAAAACCATGCCGCCGACCATTTCGTTGACTGATTCCCAGGCATGCACAACATGCAGAATCGCAGATTCTGAGATCGCCAGGGAAGTAGCTGTTTCCATTATCTGAACATTCAGGCGTTGGCGTATTTCCAGCTCTTTCGGTGGATAACTATCATCAACATCGACAGTCGCGAGTATATGTCGGAAAGTTTTGGGCGCATGTGGTTTAACGAACCAAACCGGGCAGGGGCACTTACGTAACAAGTGCATATCGTCACCAGAGAAAAAGCGATCTAGCCAACCGGGTGACTCGGGGCACTTGACAACCACATCATGTCCGTTACGCAATATCTCTCGAATCACTTCAAGAAAAGGAGTACCGAGCAGCACTTTTTCCCGAACATTCAGGCGTTGACGGTAGGGTTCAGTCATGGACTCCATACGTTTTTCCTGCTCTTGTACCATGGCCACCTGCAAATCCTGAGAGATAGGACCACCGTCAGGCAAACCAATCCCCGCCGATATGCGCGGAATTACATCCACAACCGTGAGTTCGGCCTGGTTGTTCTCCGCCAATGCCGCCGCCTTTTCCAATGCGAGTTTGCTGGCTTCTCCATGTTCCAGAACACAAAGAATTTTATTGAATCGCTGCATCTTATTCACCTCCGCGGAAAGTAACCAACGTGCTTCCCAACATACGCCCTACATGCCGTTCCAGAGCCTCAAGTTCGGGCAGGAAATCGTCCAGCCCATCCAGCACATGGATCTTCAACATTCGCCCTTCGAAGTCAACGCTCAGTGTGCCCGGCAACAAACTAATGGCGTTCATCAGCATGACCTGTGGCAAACCGTGAGGCAGTCGGAGCGGGTATTCAATGATTTCCGGCATAATAGGCATACGTGGATGAAGCGCCCGGCGCGCCACATCCACCCCTCCTTTCAGCGAATACCAAAGGAAGAAGGGAATAAATCTTAACACCTCCCACCAAACAAGACCTGTTGTCGGTACCAGCACAACACTTACGATAGTCGCACATGCCACCGCAGGCACGCCAATCCACCAGGATTCGGCGGAACCATCGGTAAGCGCCCACCAGATGACTGACATCAGTAAAAGCCGTGATACGACCGCTGACCCATTGAAGACTTGATTTAATATTCTCATTCATATGCCTCGATTCAAGATCATTGCACGTTCTCCAACGGTTGCCGCGTTGATTCCTGTTCAAATATGCGATCAGCCGCCTCGCGCGCGGCATCGGCATAGGGTGTTAGAATTAGATCGGCACCCGCATGTTCCATTCTGGCCGCATCATCCTCTACTTGCACAGCTATAGCGATCTTACCGCTATAACCCAGGCTGCCTAGTGACTGGATAAGCGATAGATTGACATGACGCTCACGCACTGTACTAACCACCCAATGCGCTCGATCAAGTGGCAACATTGCGATGTACTCCGGATCTTCGGCATCCCCGAACATGACCGGGTACCCCATCGCGTCACCAGCATGAACAAGGTCCGGGTTGAAATCGACGCCAACTACCCGCCACCCCCTGTCACGCAACACTCGGGCAATACCATTTCCGTAACGCCCCAGACCGAACACTACCGCCAGCGGCACCGGATCGTCCGGCACGCTATCCTGGCTCGTCTCTCGATGCGGTCGACGTCGCTCGAAAACTCTGAGCCAGGGGTCCAGGCGCTCATACAATTGATGAGAGTAAACGATCATGTACGTAGAAACGCTGATAGTAATCAAACCAACCAGAGTTATTAGCGCCATGGTCTCGGCACTGATATGACCGAGACTTACACCCAGCGCCCCCAGGATTAAAGAGAATTCGCTAATCTGCGCCACCGTAAGACCAGCCAGAAAACCGGTGCGACGACGGTAACCCAGCATACCCATGATGATCATAACGATGAGGGGGTTGCCAACCAGAACAAACAGCGAAAACACCACTGACTCCACCAGCTGGGCGCCTAACAACCCAAGGTCGAGTTGCGCCCCCAGGTCGAGGAAGAAAAACAGCAGCAGAAAATCGCGTACACTTGTCAGACGCGCGCCAAGTGCATCCCGGTAAGGTGTGGATGCCAGTGAAACCCCAGCTACAAAGGCACCCACCTCTTTACTGAAGCCAAGCATGACGCCGAGTGCGGCTAGCGCCAGGCCCCAGGCAATACCGAACAACACCATCAACTCCTGAGAGCGGGAAAGCATGTGCATTAAGCGTGGCAGCAAGTACCGCATGGCCAGGCCGACCAGTAGAAGAAATCCTGCCCCTTTGATCAACGCGGCCAAGCCTGCCTGCATCCACGACGCTTCACCGGCCACTCCCAGGGTATTGAGACCAATCATGACCAGTACGACGACCAGGTCCTGTACGATCAGGAACCCCAGGGCGATACGGCCGTGCAGCGAATCGACCTCACGCTTGTCGGAAAGCAGTTTAACGATGATGATGGTACTGGAAAATGTCAACGCGATGGCCACGTACAGTGCTGTAACCGATGTCATGCCAAAGGCGATACCGATAAGATAGCCGACGACGCTGGTAAATATCACCTGACCGAGACCGGTCGCGAGCGCGACCGGTCCCATAGTGCGGATAATGTGCAGATCCAGTTTCAAACCCACGACGAATAGCAACAGTGTGATCCCAAACTTGGCCAGCAAATCGATCTGGTCATTCGCACTGACCCAGCCGAGTGCCGACGGACCAACCAGTATTCCCACCGCGATAAAGGCGACGATCAAGGGCTGGTGCAGGCGTACGCCCAAGGCCCCCAGCGCAGCGGCAAACAAAAGCAGCACCGCCATCTCGGTGAACACATCCGGGAATATCGTCATCATTTCGTCTCGCGCCGCCCAGAACTACTACGACACCCATCGTGCTTCTTGCAACACTCACTCAGTGCAAGCTTTTTCAGTTCCAGGTCTATGCTGACAGTATCGATTTCACTGAACATTAGTTCTAGTATCCGGGCAAGCGATGATTCCGGAGATATTGAAGGGGAAACATTCCGGTTATTTAATGTCATCGCCACTATCCACATTATTTACTCACTTCCAGATATACTCGACCCTTTGCATCTATAAGTTAAGCCAGTAAACAATCGAAACCTGCATCACACTAGTATTCGAACTCTGCTCGCCGGTGGAGTTCCCTTTGAGTCATTTCAACATTGGCAATGGATTAGATTAATACTGTCGAAAAGTGGCAGTCGCGGTTTAGCCGCAGGCTCAGAAATCAGCATTATGAATGGTGGACATGACGATCTTGCCGAAGACAATAGCTGAACCTGGGCAGCCGCCACGACCCTGGCAACAGAAGTAGCAATCAGGGCACGATGTTCTCGGCGACCCAAAAGGATCGATGCCTGAATGCCTTACTGATCAACACGGAAACGCGTGTTGGCTGTGCGATTTGTCATGATGGTAACGATGATTGGCTACACGACTAACGCAGTGTATGACAACCCATCCCTGACAGTAGATGGGTTTCTTCTTTGTGGTCAGTAATTTTAAAATGAATGCCCGCCGATTCACAGTTTCCCTGGTATGCCCTGGGCGATAATCCCTCGGGGACACCTCGTCATTCAAAACTGATCTCGATATCCATGCTGCCTGATGCGGTCGCTGAGCCGGCCGGCCCCGAGGGCATGAATGCCTCCATGTTACCCTCCAGCCTTACATAGTAACTCCCCGCGGGCAATTCGCCTGAATAATTGATCGCCGATCCATTGTCTGTCTCAAACAGCGTCGTCGAGGTTCCGGATGAGCTGGACCGCAATGCAACCGAGAGATCCAGTCCTTCTCCTGCACCGCTGCCGTTGATGGACAAGGTCATGGGTTCGGTTAATGTAAAACTCACACCGAATTCACTCTGGGCATAAACCCGGTGCGAAAAACTGACATCATTTGAAAGAGCCAGAAGCTGCCCGTCAAAATGAAATGACCAGCCCTGTAATTCATCGGTCGCCGGATCAACGACCTCATCCCAGCTTAACGTCGCTTCACCGGAATCCTCATTAATCCCGGAATTGCCTGCGTAATAATAATTATCACTCAAGGTACCCGAACCTTCCCCGTTTATGTACTGACTCTCGTCCGGAAATCGTAAACGGGCGGATATACCGTCGCGGGTCACCGGCTGTATGGAGTTCCCTGCAACCGTCCCCAGTTCCAGTTCGTCCAGCCAGGGAATGCCGAGCTGTCCCTGGGTAAAGGGAATACTCAGCGCTTTGGTGTCGACAAACACAAAGAAATCGCTGCCGATGTCGCCGTCGCTGTCCGCCGTCCAGGACAGATCGAAACTCGACTGACCGAAGCTTGCGCCGGTACGTGCGATTTCCTGGGTGCTGATCGCACCGCCATTGTCGATCCTGCGATAAATGATAATCTCGTCGATATTGTAAAGTTCGCTGCTGGTATATGATCGATAATCCAGCGTGTTCGGCATAAGAACAACATTAAAATTCACCGTGTCACCGGTAGCAAACGATGCCACATCAGCGCTGGCTGATTGCAGTCGTGGTGAGGTATACAGAGGGATATCGAGGTTGACCAATGAGAAGCTGGCGGCATTGATATTCAGAAAATTAAAAAACTGAATCGCACTGCGACCAAAACCGGCATTGATATTCAACGCCTGCATGTAACTTGATGCGTATGTTGTGCCCGCGACCTGAGAATCGACCGTCGCCAGATTGGCACTTTCAACCAGACCACCGGTCAAACGTAACGCCTTGAACTCCAGTCGATAAAACAAACCGGTGCCGACCCGAAAATCGGCAAACGCAAAACCTTTTAACGTCGGCTCGAAACGCAAGCCTGCGGTCAGGTTATTCGTGTCCGGCAGTATCAACCTGAAGTCTGCATCGCTTTGCGAAGTCGCTGTGGCTGCGGTATCGATCAATTCCAGCTCACCCATGGCATTGCGCTCAACACCCACTTCAGCATTGAACTGGGCTTTAAAATTAGCTTCGGCGGCGACCTGTCCAAGCGTCACCCGACCACCGATTTCGAAACCCGGACCCACCGGAATGCGGCCACCGAACACAACCGAAGCCGCACCACTGATCGGAATTGGAATACTCACCACGTCGAGGGTACAGGTGAACTTACCTTCGAACGCAACATTCAGCGACGGCCTGACTCGGAGTTCCGCTTTGGCCATGCCGGCCAGGGCCAGTTTCTGTAAGTGCTCATTGTCACTGTCGTATTGCATGATCAGATCAAGATCGAAGACCAGGCCATCGGTGACCGGCAACAGGTTCAGCGTCAGCGGAATCGTCGGCATGGTCGATGAACAATCGAAGGGTGCGTATGGATTGGCAAAGGTACCCTGCGGTGTGCCCAGCGCCTGGCGCATATTATCGGCCATGGTTTTTGGATTGGAGAACTCGGGCTTTGGGGTGAATTTCAAACTGCCGTCAGGGTTTTCACTCACATCGAAGAGTGTGCTGATTTCCTCAGGAATGACCGCATCGTCTGTCGTGAAGTGATAGGTCTCATCAATTTTCAGTTTAGAAAACATCTGACTGACCGGGATAAGCTCAAGGGTGACCAACTGGCTGGTTCCGGAACGAACAACGTCCACCACACGTCCGCCGATGGGTGCGGACTCACTGGCGAGCAGGATATCGCCAACCGTGACCGCAACGGTTCCATCAAGCGTCACTTCATAAAGGCTTCCGACATCAGGTGGCGTATCCGGATCCTGCAGGAGTGGATTATCGAGTACCTGTGCATCACTGACCAGCACACTGTTCGGCATCAACTCGACCGCAAGCAATGTTGCCTGCCCGCTCACGTCGCCGGCAGTCGCACTGATCAGTGACGAACCCGCATAATCGTGAGTGGTTACCGTCCCCTGCCCGTCGACCGTCATCAGGCCCGGGTTGCTCGATGTCCAGTCGAAATTCACATTCAGCGGTTCGCCATTGGCATCATAGGCCGTCGCCTTGAGCTGGTAGGTCTCGCCGAGGCTGGTCATTAACGCGGTTCCCGGTGTCACCTCGATTCGACTTATCTGGTTTGGGTCATCCTGTGATCCGCCACCTGAGCCACAGGCAGTGACAAGCATCGCCAATAGCAGTACCAGGCTCCAGAGAACGACCCTGCGAATGGTCCACACCGCACCCCACCGGCTTCCAGATTCCAGCACGCCCAGTTGCTCCTTCATGACGACTCTCCACATTTTTATCGGACTACGCCATCATTTTAATGGTCTCCGAAACCCGGCCACATCCCCAATTTTTGGTAATTCGCTGTTTAGATTTCGTGCTACTCTGGCACGAGCGGAAAGATTCTGAACAAGCGAACTGTTTTTCGATTTGGGCTGGCAATAAATGAGTATCTTTCAAAGGCGCCTGGTCAGGGCCGATGATGTACGACGCATCGGCGCACACCTCAGGCAATTCGAACATCATTATGGGCCTGTCGAGGACGAGCAACGCGTCGTCCTGTTGCAGCAACTGTTACAGGAAAAGGCCGCTACCGGTTTAATGGTGGAACGCAATTCTGCGGATGCAGAAGTATTGCCGGAAATCGTTGCGTTAGGCATTAGCGGATTTCTCAGTCTTGATGATGCGAACAGGCTACTGGAATCGCCGCCCGAAGAACCCATTGTCGACAGAATCTACGCCCTTGAACAACAGGGGCGGCAACCCTTGCTGAGACCCGAACAAATCGCCCATGCTAACGCCGGCGATGGTCTGGCACTGATGTTTCTGCACTTTTCCCTGCCGCCCGGCGATCCGGAAGCCCCCGAAACCCAGCAGGCACTGACCCTGATGCAGTCCAGCTTTCGTCTTCACCATGGCGGCTACCACTGTCGCATGGCGCTGCATCCGGTTCCCCAGGGCGACCCGAAAGGCAAACAGTCACTGTTGCAGATGGGGTTCGAACCGGTCGGTAACGGGAACTCGCTGATGGTCTTCGACCTGCGCGCAATCGATCAATACCCCTACCATCCCTTCAATTGCCTGCGACGATCTCGCTCACCCACTCTGGGACTGTCACCTGGAGAAAAGGAATTATTGAACCTGGCACTATGGGGCAATAGCGATGCATTGATTGCCGAGTCACTGAACATTTCGCTGGACACGGTGCGTAAACGCTGGAGAAAAGTGTTTCAGAAAATCGAGGACCAGCCAGATCTGGCGTTATTTCCCGAATCACAAAAAGCGGACGCAACCCAGACCCGAGGGCCTGAAAAACGTCAGCGGGTGCTTCAGTTCATCGATACCCACCTGGAAGAAATACGCCTGCATCAACGTGCGTAAAAGACATACCAGGGAAAACGCGACCCGTGACCGGGCCTATTCACGCTTGCCATTCAGGGATTGAGACGGGCTCTTCTGCAAAAGAGGTGTGCCATCCGGTTTGCGGTTGATACCCGGGTTCTGCGGAGATGGCGCAACTTTCAAACCGGCACCCGCCCCAGCAGGTTTATCGTTACATGTCACGTCGTAGGATGCCCAGTTGGAAACAACATGATTAGGTTCAAGCACCTCTACGCGCATTGAGCCTTTGTGCTGATTCGATGCGCCCGGCGTCACCGCAATCTGGTTGATCCCGCCTCCACCTGCGGAGGTATTAGCGGAGAGGGGCATCGGACTTCCACCGGGAGGAGTATCACCGACACTCTCTGGAACAGTGAACATTTGCGTGATGCGAGCTCGATAGCTATCCCCGTATTTTTTCAGATTCGCCGTAGCGATTCCTGAACGCCCGCCCTGAGCATCGACAACTCTGAATTTTGCTGTACCTGGACCCACACCTTTGATGTCCAGTTGCAGTGTCAGCCGTTTGGGACAGCGGCCTACCCATCTGGCAGGAACGATTGACGCATCCGCCTGAGCCACTGAAAACCCGGCGCTCAGCACAGGAGACACCGTTTTGGGCTTAATGGAGGATTTTAGTTCTGCTGCTTCGCATAAGGTGTTAAACGCCAGATCGACATAGGCTTTGTCCGTATTGTTGATACTGTTACTACAAAACAGCTCATGCTCAACACGCGCAACCGGCACCTGCCACAATGTAAACGCTTTCGTTTGCCCACCCTTAGGCCCCAGTTTTTTCCGCAATGCATTATTACATGCTTCGATCAGTTTATAATTCTGCGTCTTGTAGCTACCGAACACCTCACTGGCATGGTCGTAGTTGGTCTCACCGCTCCAGTTATGCACTTTATAATGGTTGTCATGTACAAGTCTGACTCTTGATTTATCAAGATAGTGTCCGGACTCACAGGTTCCGCCAAACTTTACACTGTATATGAAAGGTTCGGGCATGGACTGACCGAGTAATTTATTGACTGACACCGAGTCATACTCACCCTTCTGTGCATTGAAGTGCACAACATAAGTCATCGAATTGCCTGCTTTTTCCAGCGTAGCCTGCGCGGTTGTCGCTGCGGCAACACTGCTATAGCAGGCCGCTACGCTTAACAAAAGGGAAGCCCTGACGACATTAAAATATCGATGCCTGATATCCCGGGTAGAATCCATGACAACCTCGCAGATCATGTCTGTTGAAATTTTATATGAGTCGCAGCAATCCGACACGGGGTTCAATTCGTGCGAACTAAAAATATGTCGTAAATTGATCAAGCCTGTCTGAAAAGCCGATTTCGGTTACCGGCGCCGCCTGTGACGCAACGACAGGGTTCCAATCCCAAAGAGCCCCGACAACATCAACGGCAGCGCTGCCGGCAGGGGTACTTCCGGTGGACGACTATCTTCGACATCGACATTGATCGCAGCACCCATTGGGCTGACCAGAATAGCCCCGTTATAATTGCCGTCCACATCTTCGAATCCAATACGCACGGCCAAAGGCGTCTGGAATGAGTAGGTAGCGAGACTCACCATTTCCAGCACGGAGGGTGTCGAGCTGGAAAAGACACCGGGCGAAGGTTCAGCAAAGAAAAACAGCATGCTTTCGGT
>CBDULQ010000039.1:0-19884 GCA_965368115.1 uncultured Gammaproteobacteria bacterium
GTTCACCACAGCCTTCCCCGTTGGACAGGGTCAGCGCTGCCATATTGCCCTGCCGATCAATGATACTGAAATGCGTTGTCCCCCGATAAGCGCGCGCCCGATCACGGATATCCTGTTGATATTCCGCGAGCAAATCCGCCTGCAATAAATCCTGTAAACGATCCAGGTGATGACCATGATCGAGCCGCGCCTGCTGCGTCAATTCCAGCGCCAGCATCAGCGCCTGTACATGCTCGAAACTGTCGGGACTGTAGTCGGACGGGTCAAGCTGTTCCAGCAACTGCATGGCAAATGCGATCAGCACACCACCGGACGACGGCGGCGGATTGCTCAGCACCGTCCAGTCTCGATAACCGAACTGCAACGGTCGGCGTCGAATACATTCGTAAGTCCGCAAATCTTCTGCACTGAGCAAACCACCTGCGGCACTGGCGCTGACGATCTGTTCTGCAATCTCACCTTCATAAAACAGGCGCTCGCCCTCGATTGCGATACTCTCCAGCGAATCGGCCAACTCGGCATGATGATAGCGATCGCCGGCCGCCAGCAAACCACTTGATGCCTGTCCTGCATAGATCGCACGACATCCCGCCTGATGCAGAAAAATGGGCGATACGATATCCAGGATATAGGCCTGAAAGGCGTTAACCTCGATACCTTCGCGGCAATACGTCAACGCCGGTGACACCAGCTCGCGCATCGGCATACTGGCCAGGTCGCGATGCACCTGAAACAGACCGCGTACCACACCGGGCACCGCTACCGAGGCCTGCCCGATATGAAACTCCTGGCGGGTTGTTCCGAAATCGGCGAGGATGGGCCGAAAATCCAGGTCTGTCGTGTTCCTGCGCCCGGGGGTCTGCACAAAGAAGTCATACACGACCGCCCCGCCGCGGGCCGGGCGGGCCAGTAAAAACCCACCACCGCCCGGTGAGGCCAGCACCGGTTCCGCCACACAGGCGGTATAACATGCGGCGATCGCCGCATCGAATGCGTTACCTCCGTCGACCAGTACCTCTTCCGCCGCTCTGGCAGTGAGTTCGTGACCGGCCGCAACAATACCTTTTGCCATTTGGTTTTCACTTCAATATCATGATGATGCAATGATACATGCGAGTACGCCTGGTGGCTTCCGAACAGGATCAAAAATATATTAGTCAGGCCCTGGCCCTGGCCCGGCAATCAGTACAACAGGGCGGTGGACCGTTTGCCGCCATCATCGTAAAAGACGACCGGATCATCGGCCAGGGCAGCAATCAGGTAACCCTGAGCAATGACCCGACGGCCCATGCAGAAGTGAGTGCAATTCGGGAAGCCTGCCGACATATCGAGAATTTTGATCTTGGTGGTAGTGTAATATACGCAAGTTGCGAACCCTGCCCGATGTGTTACGCCGCCATTCACTGGTCAAGAATTGAGCGTATTGTTTATGCCGCCAGCACACAGGATGCGGCCAGCGCCGGTTTTGATGACCAGGTCATCGCCGACGAAATTTGCCGACCTTATGACCAACGTTCGATCAGTGTCGAGCAGATCGAATGCGAGCACCGCCTGGACAGTTTCGAACTGTGGAATAACAAGACGGACCGTATCGATTATTGAGTACGTTTAATACTCATGAATAACTGAAAATTTTTCAAAGGCTTGCATCTGCCAGCTTAGTTAAAATGTGATCAATTGCTCAACCGATTTAGAGTATGATCAGTACCATTGAATCGCAATCGAAAATAGCCAGTATTAATCAAATGACTTATTTAAAACGTATTACCTGTATCGTGTCTCTCCTGCTGCTGTTCATTTCCACCCCCGGCTTTGCCGAGACGACGCTATACGTCAGCGACGACCTGACCATCCCCATGCGCAGCGGAACCACCAACCGCCACAAGATCCTGAAGTTTCTCGACAGCGGCACCGCAGTCAAGCTGCTGGAAAAAACCGACGATGAAAGCTATGCTCGCATTCAGCTTGACGACGGCAAGGAAGGCTGGGTAAAGATGGAGCACCTGATGAACACGCCTAGCGCTCGCGACCGCCTGGTCACCGCAAACCAGAAGCTCGATTCACGTATGGATGAAATCCGCTCCCTCAAGGACACTATCAGCGATCTGAAAAATCAGAATAGCGAACTGGAACAGGCTCGGCAAAAACTGCAGCAACAGAACAGTTCACTGGAACAAACGCTGGCCGAATTGCGCCGGACCGCTGCCCAGCCCATCGCCATACATGAAGAGAACAAACAGTTGCAGACCAAAATCGACGAGCTGAGCGAAACCAATCAGCAGCTGGTGGCAGAAAACGCCAACCTCAACGACAACAGTCTGAAAGAATGGTTTATCATCGGCGCCGCCGTAGCCATCGGCAGCCTGATACTGGGTTTGATTATTCCCAATATCCGCTGGCGCAAAAAAGACAGCTGGGCCGGCAGTTTCTAGATTCGACCGGCTGATTGAAAAGGCCCGATCTCAAATAACACGCTCGACCGACAATGGCGGCGGCCTCAACCGGCCGTCGTATCGAGTCGACCTCCACACCTTCTGTACCGCCCCTGACCGCAGCCAGTATCCGAACAATCGGTACAGCTCTGCCCCGGATTCCCGCCTGACATCGCTTCGGCTTTTATTTTCAATAACTTAGGCTTACACCTTTCGGAGCAGTGACAAGCTGAACAGAGTCTGCTTTCCCACCAGCAAACGCGGGAATTACTTCTATACTTTAAAGAGTCGTATCCACCCTTTTTTCGGGAGGTTGTCATGACTGAACTGGTACTAACTCTGTTGATCTGGATTGGCTCAAATTCGAGCTACGAAGCGCCGGTGAATCTACCTAACCTGGTGTTCACCAACGAACACAATATGTGCGCGATGTACGGCATCAACCAGAAAAAACGCTGTGAAGATATGCGGCTACGTGGTTTCTTCGATAAAAAATTGAGCATTTTTATGCGTGACGACTTCGACCTGAATAATCCACACCATCAGTCGCAACTCTTACACGAACTCGTCCACTACGTTCAGTTTAAAAACATGAAAGATACGCACTACTGTCTCGGCTCACTGGAACTCGAAGCCTACGACCTACAGGACAAATGGAGAAGTCGCCACGGTCTACAACCCGTACTGGCCGACTTTAACAGACTGATGCTGGAAGCATCCTGCAGTAGTTGAATAGCTGGACTGATTCGGCCCAAGTCCTGCAACCCGATAAAAACCTGTACAGAAAATAGTTTTCGGTAACTTATGATCGATTTCTCCAGCCTGTCCCGCAGGATGTCAATACTCATTCCAGGCATACTTATACTGTTCATCTCATCGTGCAGCCAGCCTTCTTATGAAGTATTCAGAGTAGGCACTAATTTGTGGCCGGGTTACGAACCTTTGTACCTGGCCAGAAGCAACGGCTACTATCCGGACAATATTCGCCTGGTGGAATACCCTAACGCAACCGAAGTATTGCGCGCTTTCCGCAACAACTCTCTGGAAGCTGCGGCACTGACTCTTGACGAAATACTGGTTCTCAGGGAATACGACATCCCCGTTTCCATCATCCTGGTCACGGATATTTCAGAAGGCGGCGACGTCATTGTCGCTAGCACAGATATCAAGGATATAAAACAGCTTCAGGGTAGAAGCGTTGGCGTAGAGAGCGGAGCACTTGGCGCTTATATGATCACCCGCGCTCTGGAAATCAACGATGTTCCACTATCCAGCCTCAAAATCAAACATATGGGTGTAGAACAGCATAAACAGGCGTTTATTGACGGCAAAGTGGATGCCGTGGTCACCTTCGAGCCGGTGCGCACTCAACTCGTCGAAGCTGGTGGCCATATTATATTTTCCAGCCGCGACATTCCCGGCGAAATCGTCGACGTCATCGTGGTGCATAACCAATTTCTTGAAAAACACCATTCCATAATCCAGACATTGATAGATGGCTGGTTCAAGGCTGTAAGCGACATCAAAGAGAAGCCTGAAGTGTCGGCGGCAACAATATCTGAACGATTACAGATTACACCTGCCCAGGTCCGCGCCAGCTACGAAGAACTGCTGCTTCCATCCAGAAAAGAAAATACTTACATGCTGGACACCGACAAACCTGCGCTCGACCAGAATATTAACCGGCTCAAGAAAATAATGGTCGAACATAACATTATCCGTAGCGACACTCCTGTTGATAACCTGGTGGTCGATACTTTCGTTTCACATCCCGACTAGACGAACGCAAATCGCCATGATTACTCGCTACAAGCTCGGTTTAACACTCCCAATTGTACTGGGTAGCTTTGCTATCGTGATAACTGTGTTCGCATATATGATCAACGTATTGACCATTGAAGAGCGGGTCAGTAAACAGAAAAAATATGAAGCCGCCAGCACACTCAACATGATGCAGTCGATTTATGAGCGCCTGGTTAAAGAAGAAAAATGGAGTGAAATACGTAGCATTGCTTCGACACTGGCATCAAGGCCGGACATCGAAAACGTCGTTGCCACATCCAGCGACGGCACCATACTTACTTCTTTCAGCCATAGCGATCTATACAAAAATTGGGCACAAACCGGCCTGAACCTGGAATCGGAATATATCGATGAAGTTACTCGAAAGCGAACAACGACAATTCACGATCACCCTGATAATTCCCTGCTTGAAGGCTACACCAGCCTTTGCCCCTCTACAAATGCGTTAACCGCAACGACACCGGAATGCGGCTTTATTTATATCAAGATCAATCCGCGCATCGACATTGCTCGTGAGACAGCTTCACTACAACAACAGGCCACGATCACGGGACTCGGCATCTCATTCATCGCCAGCTTGCTATGGCTGTTTATTCACAAGCTTGTTACCGAGCGCACAAGACACCTGGTTAATGTGCTGGACGGTTTCGTAAAAGGTCATCGAGGAACCAAAGCCAATCTTTCCGGGAACGACGAGATTGCTCATCTCGGCAACGCCATTGATGAATCTCTTGATGCGATAGAAAAACAGGAAATCAGGCTACAGGAGAAAGAAGCGTTTCAACGCGCCGTCATGGATAGCGCCAGCAAATACGGCATTCTTGCCCTGGGCAAAGACGGCCGAGTTACTTTTGCCAACAAGTACATGGAAAAACTGACCGGATACAGCATGGAAGAGATTTTCACCGGGGCAACAAATCCTGGTGACTGGCACCTGATAGAGGAGATGGAAGAAGCCAGCAAACAACTCAGCAAGGAACTTGGCCGACAAGTCGAACCCGGCGCAGAGTTGTTTTTCGCCAAGCCACTGGCTGGACAAACTTATGAAGCAGAATGGACACTGGTTCAGAAAAGCGGCAAGCACGTGCCCATTTCACTGATTCTGAACCCGGTCAAAGACAGCTGCGGAGAAGTAGCAGGTATCATGGGCATGGCGACTGACATTTCACTTCGCAAACAGGCCGAACAAGCCATCAAGGATAGCGAGCAACGGGTGCGTGCCGTCTTAAACGCGGCGAATGACGTGATTATCACCACCGATGCAAAAGGCATGATTACCAGTTGTAATCCAGCCGTCCATCATTTACTTGGCTATCACCCCAGCGAACTACAAAACAGAAGCATCGATACCATTCTGGCTAATGCCGCATTGTTCCATGATACCGAAGACCCCATATCAGAGCATATTGACGAGAACCTGGATTTCAACCCGGTGTATGAAGTTGTGTGCATTGCGAAGCATGGAGAAGAACTACCGATAGAACTATCCATAAGCCATTACTTTATCGGTGATAATTATTACCATACCGGTATCTTCCGCGATATTAGCGAACGCAAAAAACAGGAACAGGAGATCATCGATGCCATGGGACGCGCCGAACAGGCGAACAGGGCAAAGACCGCTTTCCTGGCCACCATGAGCCACGAAATTCGTACACCATTGAACGGCATGCTCGGCATGGCACAGATTCTCAATGGTACCCAACTCGATCAGAAACAGAAAGATTACGTCGAAATTATTCTGAATTCAGGGAACACTCTGCTGAGGCAGATTAATGACATTCTAGACCTGTCAAAAATTGAAGCGGACAAGATCGAAATCGAGGAAACCACCTTTAATTTTGCAGAGACCTGCGAATCAGCCATTCAACTCATGCAGGGCAACGCCAGCGACAAAGGTGTTGGCCTGGAAATGACATTCAGCTGCGTTCCTCCGGAGGTCGTCATTGGAGATAGTTACCGCATCAGGCAAATTCTGCTTAACCTGATCGGCAATGCGATCAAATTTACCAGCAAAGGCAAAGTTGAACTAGAAATCGACTGCCGGCCATCCGATGAAAATTACAGCCATATTATTTTCCGGGTAAAAGATACAGGTATCGGTATTGCAGAAGAAAAACTGGCTCAGTTATTTAATCCATTTACTCAGGCTGATCAGAGCACCACTCGAAAATACGGGGGCAGCGGCCTGGGCCTGTCGATTTGCAAACGACTCGCCAATCTAATGAATGCCGACCTCAGAGTGGAGTCTGAATACGGAAAAGGCACCACCGTCATTTTTGAAATCGATCTGGAAATCGGTGAGTCACCTGTCGATATAAAACCGCGACTGACGACGACGCCGGATTCACGTTTCAATGGCAAAGTGCTGCTGGTCGAAGACAATGAAACCAATCTACTGGTCGCACGATCGATGCTAACAAAGATGGGCATAGACGTCGTCAGTGTTGGAAATGGACAACAGGCAATTGATGCATTCAATTCAGATACATTCGACCTGATACTCATGGATTGCCAGATGCCGGTTCTGGACGGCTACCAGGCCACCCAGGTCATTCGCAAAACCGGTTCGAAGATACCCATTCTGGCACTGACCGCCAATGTATTCAACGAGGACATCCAGCGTTGTCATGAAGCCGGCATGGACGACTGCATACATAAACCCATCGACAACCAGAAACTGCGCGACAAGCTGGCCGAGTACCTGGACTTTAATGGCTCCAGCATCACAATAGATGACACCCCGGACATACAAAGGGAACATAATTCTCGAGCAGAAGGCATCGATACCGGCCTGCTCGATACCCTACGCAAATCCATGGGCAACATGTTCCAGCAATTGATTCCCGCTTATCTTGAAGATACTGAAAAATACTTCCAGCAGATCGATGACCTGCTCGACGAACAGAAATATCGAGACCTGGAACGAATCGCACACTCGCTGAAATCAAGCAGCCGCAACGTAGGCGCATCTTCACTGGGTGATATCGCTGAGCGCATGGAACATGCACTCAAGGAGGATCGAGTCGATCTGTTCGCCAGCTTGAGACCCGAAGCAGAGCGCCTGTTTTCGTCGGCCAGAAAGCAGCTACTCGAATATAATCGCCAGGATCTGGAAGCATCCTGAATGTGCCCGGCTAACAGACTCTAGTCTTCGTAACGGTGTTTGGATTGCAGAAAATCACGATGTGACACATGGATCAGGTCCGCAATCCGGCGGACCATATGCTCTTCATACTTATCCAGTTCTCCATCCGCGTAAGCAACCGACCAGAGGTTGTCGATAATCTGAATTTTCTGCGGCTGGGTAAAGTGTTTGGCGATTAGATTAGTGAACTGATGATAATCGGTTGCACTGCGTCGCTCGTCTTCGGCCAGTTGGTAGAGCTCGTCAGTTTCAGCGGATGTCAGTTTGAAACGTTTTTGCAATGCAGAAAGAATAGCCTGTTTTTCCTGCTGCATAGCCTGCTCGTCCTGCATCATCATTTCAATCAGTAGTGCCGCTGTAGCCACCCGCAATTGATGCTCCTGGGCCTGTCCGGACTCAACCGACCCTGCCAGGTTATTTTCAAAAAAATTCTTGATCGCCGATAACATTACCAATCGATATTCAACATCAAAGCATTAGAAGAAACAGAAGGCAGTCAACAGCTTACCTGCCCTGAGACGGTGATGCCGTGCACTAAATTAAAGCGAATCAGTCGCCTGTTAGCAGCAAACTGCCCAGCTCACCGTCTTCAGCCATATTGCGCGCATAGAAGACTTCTGCCATCTCTCTCCTGAGACGGGTCTGGATTTCAATAAGTTCCTGCTCCGAATAATCTGTTTTCAGTGAACCGAACAGATAGTTGTCCAGATCGAAGTCCTTAAGAATCATCTTGGTGTGGAAAATATTTTCCTGGTAGACGTTCACATCGATCATCTGGTAAAGATCCCGGGTATCTTCAGCAATGAAGTTCTGAATCGAATTGATATCGTGATCGATGTAGTGCTTGCGTCCATCCACATCGCGGGTAAAGCCTCGCACTCGATAATCCATAATGACGATATCGGAATCGAAACTGTGCACCAGATAATTCAATGCCTGAAGCGGGGAAATACGACCACAGGTGGACACATCGATATCAACTCGAAAGGTACAAACACCATTGTCCGGATGCGCTTCCGGATAGGTATGTACGGTCAGATGACTTTTATCCAGGTGCGCCACTACAGAGTCAGGCAACGGCCCCGGCTCCTCTTCATTGGACAGGCTTTCCGACAATACCGGTTCTTCGGAAATCAGCATGGTCACGCTTGCTCCCTGCGGTTCGTAGTCCTGTCGCGCGATATTCAGAATGTTCGCGCCGATGATATCGGACACGTCAGTCAGGATCTGCGTCAATCGTTCCGCATTGTAAACCTCGTCGATATATTCAATGTATTTCTGAATATCCGACTGGCTGTTGGCGTAGACGATATCGTAAATATTGAAGCTCAGGGTTTTAGTGAGATTATTAAAACCTTCGAGCCTGAGTTTGTCAGTAGCCAATGGCATTACTCCGGGTCAACAGTCCGCGTATTTTACACGCAGTTGATGAAAATTCGCTAATCTTCGAACACATATTCCCGCGCCAGTTTCCAGGCCGGTTCGCCGAACCCGCGGCGTATGACCAGCGGCAATGCGCAGGAACCGACCGATAACAACTGATCATGAAACTGGCCCAGACTGAAATCCGCTTCGGCCGATTGCTGTTCACGCAATGCCTTGATCAGTGCCCAGCCGGTGGCGTACCCCATGGGCACGGTCGGCGCCTGGGTATACCAGTTCAGGTCCGCCATGGCCTGGTCGATACTGAAACTGAGTTCGTCGCACATCCGTTGCGCCGCCCGGTCCAGGCTCAGCTCGGCACAGTGCAGTTCCACGTCGAGCATGACACGCATGGCTCGCCACAGCCGATCCCGCAACATGATGAACTGATGCTCGAGACCACTCAGAAACCCCTGCTCATGCATCAGGTCTTCGCAGTACAGCGCCCAGCCTTCATACAGCGTAGCCGAGGCATTGAGCAGGCGCGGCAGACTGTTGGCCGGATTGCGGTTTGCGGTGACAAACTGCAGATGATGGCCGGGATAGGCCTCATGAACACAGGTCAGGTCGATTGAAGTCCAGTTGTGTTCCAGCAGGTGACCTTCCGAAGCCACCGGTGTGACATAGTAATAACCCTGCTGCTGGGGATCCTTGTAGGTGGGCTCCTGGTAAGCCGCGAATGGCACCTCATGACGCAGAAATTCCGGTGTCGGCATAATCCTCAGCGACTGAGGTTCGGGTATGCTCACCAGGTGATGGCCGCTGACGAAGTCATAGGCTGCTTTCATACGCTGTCGATACGCGTCGAGTAATTTCTCCGGGCCACCCTTCGGATAGTTGTGACGAATGCTCGCCAGCACTTCGTCCATATCACCCTCTTTGTGCAACTGGCGGGTCACTTCCTGCAACTGGTCACGGGTGACATCGAACAGGCACTGACCGAAACGGTGCAGATCGGTGGGCGACACATCCAGAAAATGGGCTTCGCGCAGCAGATTACCGAAATAGCGCTCGCCGCAGGCATAACTGCCACGGGCCTGGTCACCGATGTCGACTTCCAGAAAGCGCGCGAAATCATCCATCGCAACCGCCGCCTGATCACACAGTGGCTGTAGGCGCGACGGGTTCTGGAATTTGGCCACCACCACCGGGTGGCGGTAAAGCTCGCGGAAAAAGCGTGCGCCGGAACGGGACTTCTGCACCGCCAGTTTCAACCAACTGGGCGGGATACGCTCAGCGGATTGTTGTAGATAACCGCGCGCGGCACGCAATAGCTCGGGCACCGCCTGCATGCGGTGCTTAAGCGCGGTGTGCAGATGTTCCACGGGACAGGTGAGCAGCTGGTGGATGGCCTCGACCGGCACCCAGTCCTGAGGCCGGTAATAACGCCAGTCGCGCTCCAGCAGATCATGCAGTTCAATGGAAATGGCATTGTACAGAATGGAATAATCCATCTGCTGATCCGCAGTCAGTGCCGCGAAATCCAGTTCATCCAGGGAGAACAGGGCCTTCTCGTTGAGTGCGATCAGCGCCCCCATATCATCGTCACTGTAAGCCCGGAGCCGCTCCTCGAAACCGGCTACCCCAACATGCACCGCGCGCTCGGGATGAAATCGAAACCAGGCACTGTAATAGTGTTCCTGCAGGCTGTTGAAGGCCTGCCGGGCAGATTGATCAGACATAAAGCGGATTTTACTCTTCGATGATTTCGAAATCGTGGGTGATTTCCACGCTGGCGGCCAGCATGATGGAGACCGAGCAGTATTTTTCGGCGGTCAGCTTGACGGCCTTTTCGACCTGCTTTTCGCTCAACCCCTTACCCTTGACGATGTAATGCACGTGGATTTTAGTGAACACCTTGGGCACCGTCTCGGCCCGCTCGGCGGACAGCTCAACGATACAGTCGTCGATGGGCTGGCGCGCCCGCTGCAGGATCAGCACCACGTCAAAAGCGGTACAGCCCCCCATGCCAATCAGCACCATTTCCATGGGCCGGGGCGCCAGATCGCGGCCCCCGCTGTCCGGAGCCCCATCCATCACCACCGTGTGGCCACTGCCGGATTCGCCCACAAAAGACATATGATCCAGCCACTTAACCCTCGCTTTCATACAGTTCACCCAGAATTACTTTGATTATTCAGACATTTGCGGCAATAATCCCCCATAAAGGTGAATACCCGGTGGGAAAACCATCCCGCTTTGACTATTATCCCGTATACACGTATTTCTTGTAAGGACAACAGGCTGTATCAACAATGACGCTGCTACCCAAAGTCGACCGCTCCAACCCTTCGCTGGAACGCTTGCTCAACCACTGCCACCGCAAAAGTTACCCGGCCAAAAAAACCATCATTCACGAGGGTGATGAGCCGCAGAGCCTGTACTATATCATCAAGGGCTCGGTCAGCGTACAGACGGAAAACGACGAAGGCGCGGAAATTATCCTGGCCTATCTCAATGAAGGTGACTTCTTCGGTGAAGCCGGCCTGTTCAAGGAAGACCTGGATCGCAGCGCCATGGTGGTGGCACGCACGCCCTGCGAAATCGCCGAAATTTCCTACGCCCAGTACCGCAAACTGGTCAACGAAGACCCGGAAATCCTGTTCATGCTGGGCGGGCAAATTTTTGATCGACTGATCAAGACCAGCCAGAAAGTCCGTGACCTGATTTTCCTCGATGTTTCCGGCCGCATCGCGCGCACTTTGCTGGAACTGTCCAAACAACCGGATGCCATGACCCACCCGGAAGGCATGCAAATCAAGATCACCCGTCAGGACATCGCCAAAATCGTCGGTTGCTCGCGTGAAATGGCAGGGCGCGTACTGAAAGAACTCGAAGAAGACGGCCTGATCACCGCACATGGTAAAACCATCGTGGTGCGCGGTACTCGATAAATCAGCATCACCCTTTGCCGGATTCAGTCACTGAATCCGGCAACATCAACTCAAACACCAAAGGTTCCGCATCATGGATGAATCCGGCTCCCGTACCCAGCACGCCCTGCTCGTTCCCAGCCTGCTCACTGCCATCGGCATCGCACTGGCCGGTTACTTTGTCAGCCAGACCCTGTACAACGCCAAAGTCGCACTGAACACCGCCGAAGCCAAAGGCCTGGCGGAACGCCGGGTCAAAGCCGACCGCGCCAACTGGGATGTGATCTATTCCGTCAAGGGCGCCAGCCGCGATGAAGTCCCCGCCATGTACAACCAGGCTGAGAAAAATCAGCAAACCATTGTCGATATACTCAGCAAAAGCGGTTTCGAGGAAAAGGAAATCGAACTCGGTGTGCTGGACTACAGCTACCAGGAATTCCGCGACGAGCAACAACGGCTGGTCGATCAGGTACATCGCCTCACCGGCATCATCAGCATCGAGACCGACAAGGTGGAACAGGTCAGCCAGGTCCGTTCCAGCCTCAATAAACTCATTGCCCAGGGCATCGATATCGAGAATCGCGCACCAATCTACCGCTTCACGCAGCTCAACGACATCAAACCGGATATGCTACGCGAAGCAACACGCAATGCACGGCTCGCCGCCAATGAGTTTGCCGAAAATGCGGGAGTTAATGTAGGCGGCATTCGCAGTGCCCGGCAGGGGAGTTTTTATGTTCGGGATGCGGGGGATGAATATAATGATTCGGCGAAGATTGATAAGGATGTGAGGGTGGTGACTACGATTACTTTTTATCTTACAGATTGATATTTACTGGTCTGAAAAACTTTCCTTTATTTGCATATCACCATCGTATTTCCTTTTTCAGCTCAAGAGTCAGTGCCAACCTTTTACGTTCTGTTTCGCCTGTTGGCGCTAACTCTAGAGCTGGAGAAATTAAAACCCAAACAACTCCGCCAGTTTCTCCCCCGGCTCCTCAGCCCGCATAAACGCCTCCCCAACAAGAAACGCATGCACATCATGCTCGCGCATCAACCGCACGTCATCCGGCGCCAGAATACCACTCTCCGTCACCAGCAAACGATCCTCAGGCACCATACCCAACATATCCAGCGTCGTATCCAGACTCAGCTCGAAAGTACGCAAATTACGATTATTGACCCCGATCAGCCTGGCATTGGTCGCCAGTGCACGTTCCATTTCATCCCGGTCGTGCACCTCCATCAGCACATCCATTTCAAGATGATGCGCCAGTCCCAGCAACTCGTTGAGCATGGCATCACCGAGAGCCGACACAATGAGCAGGATACAGTCGGCGCCCATGACGCGCGCTTCGTAAACCTGGTAGGGGTCGATAATAAAGTCTTTTCGAATTACCGGCAGGTCACAGGCATTGCGTGCCTGTATCAGATATTCCGTACTGCCCTGAAAGAAATCTTCATCGGTGAGCACCGACAGGCAGGCTGCGCCATGCTGTGCATAGCTACGCGCTATGTCCGCCGGTACAAAGTGTTCGCGCAATACGCCTTTGCTGGGTGAGGCTTTTTTGATTTCTGCGATCACACCGGGCTGCTCGGCACTGATCTTCTGCTCGATTGCGTTGATAAATCCACGCACCGGAGAAGCCTGCGCCACCTGCTGACTCAGTGCCTGCATACTGACCTGCTCGGACCGCTGCTGAATCTCTTCAAGTTTGCGCTGCAGGATTTTTTTTAGGATATCAGGTGTATCGCTCATGCCGGATTCAGCTCAGTCATTAGAAGTTATTCGAATAATGCACCAGCGCGTCCAGCTTTTTCTGAGCACTGCCGTCGGCGATGACCTGACGAGCTTTCTCAACGCCTTCCGCCAGGGATGTGGTCAGACCCGATACATAAATCGCCGCGCCCGCATTCAGGCAGATGATATCTCTGGCCGGGCCGGCTTCGTTATTGAATACGGACTTGATCATCGCCAGGCTGGCATCCGCGTCCGCGGCTTTGATGCTCGAAAGATCGGCACGTTGCATGGCGAAATCTTCCGGCTTGATGACGTATGTCGTAACCTGACCGTCTTTCAGTTCCGCCACATGGGTTTCACTCGCAATACTGATTTCATCCATACCATCTTGCGCATGAACAATCATCACATGACGACTACCGAGTCGCTTCAACACCTGGGCCAACGGCTCCACCCATTCTTTACTGAAAACACCGATGACCTGATTCGGCGCACCTGCAGGATTAGTCAGCGGTCCGAGCACATTAAAGATGGTGCGCACGCCCATTTCACGACGCGGGCCAATGGCATGTTTCATGGCGCCATGATGCTTAACGGCAAACAGAAAACCCGCGCCCACGTTGTGAATACATTCCGCAACCTGCTCCGGCGTCAGTTCGAGATTGACGCCGGCAGCTTCCAGCACATCCGCACTACCCGACTTACTGGAAACGGAACGGTTGCCGTGTTTGGCAACATGGGCACCGGCAGCGGCGGTAACGAAAACCGAAGCGGTGGAAATATTAAAACTACCGGACGCATCACCACCAGTGCCACAGGTATCAACCAGATGAGTTTCCGGTGCGTCGACTTTTGTTGACAGGTCGCGCATCACCGCAGCCGCAGCGGCCACTTCATCAACCGTTTCACCTTTCATACGTAGACCGATCAGAAACCCGCCGATCTGTGAAGGCGTGGCCTGCCCGGTCATAATCAGGTTCATGACTTCCGTCATTTGCTCGGACGTCAGATCCTGTCGTTCGGTTACGGCTTTGATAGCGGATTGCATGTCCATGATCGGGCCCCTTTTTAAATTCGTAATGCCGCTCGATAGTCTGCAGCGGTTTTATTTCATATTAAGAAAATTCTGCAACAGGTCATGCCCATGCTCGGTAAGAATCGATTCGGGATGAAACTGAACCCCTTCGATTGCGAACTCCTTGTGGCGAACACCCATTATTTCGTCCATGCTACCGTCTTCATTTTCGGTCCAGGCTGTAACTTCAAGACACTCGGGCACGGATTCTTTTTCGATAACCAGCGAGTGATAACGCGTCGCTTCATAAGGATTATTCAAACCTGCGAACACGCCGATCCCCTTGTGATGAATCATCGAGGTTTTACCGTGCATAATTTCACGTGCATGCACGATCTTTCCGCCGAACACCTGGCCGATACTCTGATGGCCGAGACACACACCCAGGATCGGCAGCTTGCCGGCGAAATGCCGGATCACGTCCATCGACACACCGGCCTCGTTCGGTGTACAGGGACCCGGCGATATCATGATACGCTCCGGGTTCATCGCTTCGATGTCGGCAATGCTGATCTGGTCGTTGCGATGCACGGCGACGTCCGCACCCAGCTCACCCAGATATTGCACCAGGTTGTAGGTGAATGAATCATAGTTATCGATCATTAACATCATAGTCTGATTCTCCCGCCCTTCACCGCTTATTGATGCGAACCGTCGAGACCGGCTTCAGCCATGGCCACTGCACGAAACACCGCACGTCCCTTGTTCATGGTTTCCGCCCATTCGTTCTCCGGCACCGAGTCGTACACCACGCCGGCGCCGGCCTGAATATTGAGCACCTGGTCCTTGATCACCGCGGTGCGAATGGCAATCGCCGTATCCATATTACCGTTCCAGGACAGATATCCCACCGCACCGGAATACACACCCCGTTTCACCGGCTCCAGTTCATCGATGATTTCCATGGCACGAATCTTCGGTGCGCCGCTCACAGTGCCCGCAGGAAAGGTTGCACGCAGTACATCCATCGCAGTCATGCCGTCGTTGAGTTCACCAGTGACATTGGACACGATGTGCATGACATGGGAATAACGCTCGATGATCATCTTATCCGTGAGTTTGACGCTACCGGTTTTGCTCACCCGGCCTGCATCGTTGCGGCCCAGGTCGATCAACATCAGGTGCTCAGCCAGTTCTTTGGGATCGGCCAGCAGTTCCTGCTCCAGCGCGCGATCTTCCGCTTCGTCTCCGCCGCGCGGGCGAGTGCCGGCGATCGGCCGGACGGTCACCTGGTTGTCTTCCAGGCGTACCAGAATTTCCGGTGACGACCCCACCACATGATGGTCGCCGAGATCCAGGTAATACATATAAGGTGAGGGATTCAGGCTGCGCAGGGAACGATACAGATCCAGCGGCGGCGCTTCGAAGGGGATCGACAGACGTTGCGACAGCACCACCTGCATCACATCGCCGTCGATAATATATTCGCGCGCCTTGCCTACCGCCGCCTTGAATCCGTCTTCCGTAAAGCCGGACACGAAATCCTCTTCCACCACATGGCGCGAGCGTGCCGCCGGTTTATAGCTGGGCAGCGACTCGCGCAGCTGTTTTTCCAGCTGGCCGAGCCGGGCCATGCCTTGTTCATAGGCTTGCGGGCTGGCCTCCACCTGTACAATGAAATACAGCTTGCCGCTCAGGTTGTCGAACACCACCACTTCTTCCGAAATCATCAATAGAATATCCGGCGTGTTGATGGCATCCGGCTTATCGTCGTTAGCCAGTCGCGGTTCGATATAACGAATGGTGTCGTAGCCGAAGTAGCCCACCAGGCCGCCGGTAAATCGAGGCAGGTGATCCAGTTCAGCGACCCGGAACTGCTGGTGAAAGTCTTCGATCCATTGCAGGGGGTCGTCCACATCCAGCGTTTGTTCGACAACGCCCTCGTTTTCCAGCCGCACCTGATGACCGAACACCTTGATGCGTCGTGCACAGGGTAAGCCGATGATGGAATAGCGGCCCCATTTCTCACCGCCGTGGACGGATTCGAATAAATAGGAATACGGCGCATTGGCCAGTTTCAGATAAGCACTGAGCGGCGTATCCAGATCCGCCAGCACTTCGCGAGCGAGTGGTATATGGGTGTAGTTCTGTTGTGAGAGTTCAGCGAATTGTTCGGGCGTCATGGTTCATTCCAGCGATTCTTGTTACGCAACGGTACAGGTCAGGTAAAACGGCAAACAGGGTTCACCATCGCCAGCTGACGAAGTCACGTAAGTCCCAGTAGATCGGGTTGAATCTGGAATGAAGAGTCATCAGCCTAGTGTATTGATTTTAGGACCAGTCAACAACCGATTTTATCTCCGCCATCGAGTCCACCACCGCATCCGGGTTATAGTCGCGAATATCCTCGCCGTGGTTATAGCCGTAGGACATGCAGACGATATTGAACTCGGCCGCCCGAGCGGCTTTCACATCGCTCATGGAGTCACCGATCATCAGTGACTGCTGTGGCGTCACACCCATCTGCTCGGCGGCATGCAACAAGGGCAGCGGATCGGGTTTCTTCTTCGTCAAGGTGTCGCCGCAGATGACGATTTCGAAATAATCCCGTATGCCCAGGTCCTGCAGAATCGGCAGGGTGAACTGGCTGGCCTTGTTGGTCACGCAACCAATGTGGATACCGGTGCCCTTGAGGAAGTCCAGCGCTTCCTGAACACCCGGATACAGACAGGTGCGCACCGAGGTATTCTCCGCATACAGGGCTTCGAATATCGGCAGCGCCCTGCAGAACAGGTCTTCGTCCGGTTCGCCATCCAGCTGATTGATCAGCGCCCGGCGCACCAGCCGCTCGACACCGTTGCCGACCCAGTGGCGCACACGTTCTTCGCCGCGTACCGGCATATCCAGCTGTTTCATCATTTCATCAACGCAATAGGCCAGGTCCGGTACGCTGTCCACCAGCGTGCCGTCCACGTCGATGAGTACCATGGCGGGTTTTTTCAACATCGTAGTATCCAGGGGAGAAAAGGGCATGGCTGCGTGGCACCAGGCCACGCAGCTGCGGGTAATCGACTATACCTTGGCCTGGGCCAGCTGGTCGCGCATGGCCTTGATCACGGTATCGTAACCATTGGGATCGGATTCCTGACCCGCACCGAACACGGCGGAACCGGCTACGAAGGTATCGGCACCGGCTTCAGCGATTTCACGGATATTATCCACCTTGACGCCGCCATCGATTTCCAGGCGGATATCACGACCGGACTCGTCGATCAGTTTGCGCGCTTCACGCAGCTTATCCAGTGTCGCGGGGATGAAGGACTGGCCGCCGAAACCCGGGTTGACCGACATCAGCAGAATCATGTCCACCTTGTCCATGACGTATTTCAGGTAGTCCAGCGGGGTAGCGGGATTGAATACCAGACCGGACTTACAGCCCAGATCGCGCACCATCGCCAGGCTGCGATCGATATGGTCGGAGGCTTCCGGGTGGAAGGTGATATAGGACGCACCCGCCTTGGCGAAATCGGGAATGATGCGATCCACGGGCTTGACCATCAGGTGTACGTCGATTTCCGCGGTCACGCCGTGCTTTCGCAGTGCGTCACAAACCAGGGGACCGATGGTCAGGTTGGGTACATAGTGGTTGTCCATGACATCGAAATGCACGATGTCCGCACCGGACTTGATGACGTTGTCCACTTCTTCGCCCAGCCGCGCGAAGTCCGCTGATAAAATGGATGGGGCAATCTTGAAATCTGCCATGGTCTGTTCCTCGAATGGGCCTGTTCTTGTGAGGCGCACACTTTACCTGATTAACCGCCTGTTTTCAGCCCATAAATCATGTAGATACTGAATTCTTCGGGCCATTTTGCGGTCTATTGTGTGAAATCAACAGTTTCGGGCTTTTTTAATTTCTGGGTAGTTTTATCTAAATCATTGAATTAGTTGATTTTTTCATCGCAATAAGCGAACTGAATTGATCTATCAACAATCACTAATTTACATTGTGGCCGGCGTTTGCGACAATTCCGGCCCAAGATTTTTAACACCTGTCATAAGACTCAGGAGAGACTCAATGAAAAAACACGTTTTAGCGCTGATTGCAGCTTCTGCGATGGCTGTTTCTGCCAACGCAATGGCCGGCGATGCAGCCGCAGGTAAAGCCAAAGCCGCTACCTGTGCCGCATGCCACGGTATGGACGGTATGAGCAAGGTGCCGACCTATCCTAACCTGAAAGGCCAGAAAGAAGCTTACCTGGTCAAGCAACTGAAAGCATTCAAAGACGGTACTCGTAAAGACCCCACCATGAATGCAATGGCCAAGCCGCTGTCTGACGCTGACATGGCAAATCTGGCTGCATACTTCGCAAGCCTGTAAAAAGCGCTGAAGTATGGCTTCAAAAGACCCCGGTAGATTACCGTCTAGCGGGGTTTTTTATGGCCTGCTGTTCCTGCTGAGCCTGTTCGCGCAGAGCAGTCGAGCCGCAGACAGCGCCACCCCATTCAACACCAGTGATCAAAATCCCCTGTTCGCCATTTACGGTGTTCCGGGCACGGTTTCCGGCCGCAACCTGGGCGCCGGCCGCAGCGAACTGCAACTCTCGCTCAACCTGAGCAACACCATCATCCGCGAAGTCAACAACAACGAAAGCCTGCTGGTGGATGTGGAAAGCTACCGCCTGAACCTGGTCTATGGCTACGGACTCAATGCGCGCTGGATGTTGCGCTTCCAGTTGCCGCTCATCCATCACGGCCCGGGCTTCATGGACGACTGGATCGACAACTACCATAATCTGCTCGGCCTGCCGGAAGACATTCGCCCCTTTTATCCCAACGACCAGATCCATCTGACCTATGACTACAATGGCCGCCGACTGCTCGACATCCAGGAACGCAGTTCCGGTGTCGGCGACCTGGCCCTGCAACTGGCCTACCAGGCCTATGCGGAACCGGACTTCTACCTCAACTACTGGATATCACTGAAACTGGACACCGGCGACAGCACCCGGCTTACCGGCAGCGGCTCCAACGACCTCGCCCTGTGGCTGGCGCTGGACAACCGCATGGCCAGGGACAGCTGGCTGTTCCTCAATCTGGGGATGGTTTTCATGGAAGACAGCGAGGTGCTCAGTACCCGGCATCAAAATCTGAGTTACTTCGCCAGCACCGGTATGCAGTTTCATCCCTGGCAACCCCTACAGTTGAAATTCCAGCTGGAAGCACATGGCAGCGCTTATGACACGGCCACGGATTTTCTGGGGTCAGCGATATTGCTGACCTTTGGTGGCAGCATTCTGCTCGATCCTCAGTCAGCGCTTGATATTGCCATCCAGGAAGATCTGCAAACCGGCGCTTCGCCGGACGTTAACTTCAACATCAACTGGCGCCGGCAGTTCTGATCAGCATCGGACTCATGTCCATTCATTCAAACAGATCGAGCTGTATCT
>CBDULQ010000040.1:0-19849 GCA_965368115.1 uncultured Gammaproteobacteria bacterium
GGACCTGGGTTGTTAGAAATGTAGATTTCTAAACTTGAACTGAGGTAAATAAAATGAAAGATGATCGTGAAGATCAGTCACCATGTGGGAAGTACGCTCTGGGCATTGCCCTGACGGGTTTTAGCGACAAGTTTTCCATCATGAACGACTACGGCGATGTGATTCAGATTACGGAAAAGCATGTCGTCAATGCAGTCAATCATGTTCACGAAGCCTGGGATGCGCATCGTGAGACCAAGAAAGCCAGTTAAATTCCCCCCCTCGGCGTAAGCCGGAAAAGCCCTCTTCAAGGAGGGCTTTTTTTATGTTTCTGCACAGCTGTTCCTGCTGATAAAATACCTGCACGAGGTCTCATTCCGCTTTTCTATCCTGCGCAATAATGACTTGCGTGAGATCAACATGCGCGACAGAGTGCGGCGTTATGCTGCGGCTATAATTCATCCAGCCAGTTAATCGAGGTATCCATGTTTGGAGAAAAACACGATCTCATCCACGAATTACCCGAATACAAAGATCGAATTCATGAGTTGAAAGTCAGTGACCCGCATTTTGCGCGCCTGTTCGAGGAGTACCATGAGCTGGATAATCAGGTGCGTCACATCGAAGAAGGTATCGAAAACACCGATGACAGCTATCTTGAGGAGCTCAAGAAAAAACGCCTGCAATTCAAAGATCAACTTTATGCTATGCTGGTCAAATAATTCTATCTAGAGAAGAGGCCTGTGCAATGTCATCGGTGAGCGACTACGAGAAAAAACTCCTGGACCTCCGTGCGCAATACATTCAGCGTCACGATGCCGTGCATGTGCATACCCATCACCAGGACGAGCCGGTGGAAAAAGATTTTGCCGAGCAGGTTTCACAGCGTGAAAACGAAGATGTTCTGGAAGCGTTGGAAGAAGACGCGCGCCAGATCGTGATGAAGATCGACAACGCTCTGATTCGCATCAAGTCCGGCGAGTTTGGCCTGTGTCGGTATTGCGGACGCAAAATTCCCGATGCGCGACTCGACGTCATCCCCTATGCCGAATACTGCATCGACTGTGCCGAAGACCTGGCCAGTCGCGGCTAGACATCCATCTCACTTTTCAATTTCTTAACCCGCACCCGGTCGCTATATACAAGCGCCGGGTGACTGGGTTAGCATGATTCTCCCTTAGCGATATTTCCTCAAAGACGGAAAGGAGTCGGTGATGACTTATGTAGTCACTGAAAACTGTATTCGCTGTAAATATACCGATTGTGTCGATGTCTGTCCGGTCGACTGTTTTCATGAAGGCCCTAACTTCCTGGTTATCGACCCGGAGGAGTGCATCGATTGTCAGTTGTGTGAACCGGAATGCCCGGTGAATGCGATTTTCGCCGAAGACGATGTGCCGGATGATCAACAACAGTTCGTCCAGATCAACGCGGAGCTGGCGAGTCAGTGGCCGGTCATCAATCAGGTGATACCGCCATTGCCCGAGGCGGATGAATGGGCCAATGTCCCTGACAAACTTCAATACCTGGAAAAATAAAACAACAGGAGTTTACCAGCATGGATGAACAGCAACGCAAACAGATGATCCAGCAGGCTTTCGATACGGTGGCGCCCGGATATGATCATCCCTCGCTGGCCTTCTTTCCGCAAACGGCCGCACAGATGATCGAACGGCTCGATCCGCTGCCGCATGCGCATTTACTCGATGTTTGCACCGGTACCGGTGTGGTTGCCCTGGCGGCTGCGGAAAAAATGCCCGAGGGTCGGGTGACCGGTGTCGATCTGTCTTCTGGCATGCTGGCACAGGCCCGGACAAAGGCCCGGGATCGCGGACTCAGCAATATCGAATTCGTGCACTCCGACCTGGCGCATCTGGATTATCCGGCACAACATTTCGATCTGGTCACCAGCAGTTTTGGTCTGTTTTTTATGGATGACATGGCGCAGGCCCTGCGCCACATGCTCGGTATGTTGCGTCCGGGCGGTTACATCGCGATCAGCAGTTTTGTCGACAATGCCTTCAATCCCATGTCGGATATTTTTCTACAACGTTATGAGTCATTCGGTAAACAGGTACCGCCGCTGTCCTGGAAACGTTTAAGCAACGAAACGCTGATCGAAGAGCTGTTTTCAGGAGCTGATCTGGAAACGCCGAGTTTTTATCGCCTGCCCCTGGGCTTTGATATGACCTCGGCAGACAACTGGTGGGACATCGTCTGGAATGCGGGTTTCCGTGGTTTGCTCAACCAGCTCACCGAAGAAGAGCAGCAGGTGTTCAAACGGCAGCACTTCGAGGAAATCAATCAACTGTGTGCGCAGCAACCGGTATGGCTGGATACCGGCGTCATTCTGGCGATCGCCCGTAAACCTGAATAAGCCTCAGCGGGAAAACATTTTACTGGCCCGCAAAAATATCCTTGATGGCCGCAATCAATTGTTCCATCTCATCGTCCGTGCCGATGGTAATGCGCAGGAAACGATCGATCTTGTCCCGCTTGAAGTAACGAACCAGAATCTGGCGCTGTTTGAGTGCCAGATAAAGTTGTTCCGCATCCTGTTTTGGATGACTGGCGAATACAAAGTTGGCGGCTGACGGCAATACCTGAAAACCCAGCTCGGTCAGTTGTTGTTCAGTCCAGCGACGGGTTTTGACGATGCGGTCGCAGCATTGCCTGAAATGCTGGCGGTCTTCTATGGCGGCGCGTGCGCCGGCGATGGCCAGTGCATCCAGCGGGTAGGAGTTGAAAGAATTCTTAACTCGATCCAGACCGTCGATCAAGGGCGCCTGGCCCAGCGCGAAACCCACACGCAAACCGGCCAGTGAACGCGACTTGGACAGGGTCTGGATGACCAGCAGGTTCGGATAGCGGTCGACCAGGCTGGCACAGGATTCACCACCGAAGTCGACATAGGCTGCATCGACAATCACTACGCGATCGCTGAATCGCTGCAACAGGGTCTCGATCTGCGCCAGTTCCAGTAATACACCGGTGGGTGCATTCGGATTGGGAAAAATAATGCCGCCGCTTTGAGCATCGATGCGATCGATATCGATGGCGAACTGCTCATTCAGTTCGAAGCAGTTGTAGGGGATCTCCAGCAGTTCGCAATACACCGGATAAAAACTGTAGGTGATATCGGGAAAACTGATGGTCGGCTGGTCCTTGAAAAACGCCATGAACGACAGGGCCAGTACTTCATCGGAACCGTTGCCGACGAAAACCTGGCTGACGGGGCACTGGTAGTAATCCGCAATCGACTGTTTCAACTGTTGCGCTTCCGGGTCCGGATACAGACGCAGCCGGTCGCCGGCGGCATCGCGAATCGCCTGCAGGGCAAGCGGCGAAGGCGGGTAGGGGTTCTCGTTGGTATTGAGCTTGACGTAAACCGCGTCCTGGGGTTGTTCGCCGGGCACGTAAGGTGCCAGCTGATGGGTGAGTTTGCTCCAGTACTTGCTCATGCTGCCTAGTTCCAGACTTGAAATTCAGGGTTGTCGATCCGGCCATCGTGGCTGAATGCCCGGTGGGCGTGTGTTTTTACCGGGCAGTTATGATATAAGAATCATACCTGCAAAGATAGCGTCGGCGACAGGCGTGTCCGCAGGGTCAGTTTATGAATACACAGCAGCGCAATAGCAAAATCCTTATCACCCTGGCGGTTCTCCTGTTCGGCATACTCATCGGCGCCGGATGGCTGGACGATTACGGTCGTGACTACACTGAACAGGGGTTGAAGCGCACACTGATAGCCTTTGGTGTCGCGCGTGGTCTCAATGGCGTGATTTCCGTGGCCCAGGGTACCGAGGTTGCGGTGGAGCCGGTGGGTGTCGGCGTGACCTTTACCCCCGGACAGATTCTCGATCCCATCAACGACCTGATCGAACGTTTTTCCTGGGTGGTGCTGGCCAGTGGTGTATCGCTGGGCGCACAACGTATTCTGCTGAGTATGACGGCCTGGATCTGGTTCAGTGCCGCAGTCATCGTTCTGCTGTTGCTCAGCCTGTTCAACATGTGGCGCAACGACCTGCTGGAAGAACACTGGCGCAAGCGGCTGTATAAACTGACCGCCGCGTTACTGGTGTTGCGCCTGACCGTACCGATCATTGCGGTGATCAATGAAGGCATTTACCAGGTATTTCTGGCGCCCCAGTATGAACAGTCCATGGAAGGTCTGCAGCAGACCACCGAATCGATCGAAGAAATCAAGCAGCAACAGACACCAGATGCGACGCAACAGGGTTTTCTGGAGCGTGCCAAACAGATGATGGAGAACGCATCTTCCGCGTTCGATATCGACCGGCAACTGGAATCGTTGAAACAGCAGGCGTCACAGGCCAGTGAAGATGCGCTCAACATCATAGTCGTGTTTGTATTACAGACACTGGTGTTCCCGCTGTTTTTCCTCTGGTTGTCGTATCGGGTTATCGTTAGTCTGTTTCGGCTTTGATGTCCTGGGTGAATGGAGATCTGTGATGAATGAACAACCCCCGGTATGCGAACTGCGCGACACGGCGGATGAATCCGCGCTCACCATCGTCGAGCTGAATCCGCAACCGTCGCTGGATGATTATCGGCAGGCCATGCAGCTGGCCAATGAACAGGCGCAGCAAATGCTGGGCGAATATATGCTGTTATCCTGGTATGACCGGGACCGGGACTTTGAATCGCCGCAACATGCTTCGGAGTGTCATCAGGATTCAGCGGTACCGGGTTACGTGGATTACGGTTTGTATCACGGTGCCACCTTCAAGGTGGATATCGAACAGGGGCGTTTCGTATTTTATTACCTGCCGGTGGATCTTTAAGTCATCAACCGAGATGGCGTTGCTGACGAGTCGTGCCGTGCGTTGTAGCGTTTTTTTCAGGGTCTTGCACGGGCTGAACGAATTTCGGTGTACCCTTGAGTCCGCTGCGCTGGAAATCTTCCGTCAATGCCTGAGTCGTTTGAACGGCATCGCACTCAAGCTCTTCAATCATACCTCGATGTAACAAACCAAACAGGCGATCCAGCGCAAAGCGATGGGTTTGCCCGGTTTGTTCGAACAGCCAGTCGCTGAGTGTCAGAAAACGCTCGAAAGGTTTGTCGCCGAGCAGCAATTCGCGCGTATTCTGGAAACGACCATTATTGATGACGATATCCCAGTAACGTGCAAATCGGTTCAGTCGTTGCATGGTATCGAAATCGATCAGGCGGTTGCTGAGAATATTGAACGGCGGCAGCGGCGAATAACGCATGTCATAGTCCGCATCATGACGCATGATGGGCGTACCCTTGAGACGTTTCAGAATACCCACCTGGATTTCGTCCGGCTGCATCGCATAAAGCTCATCGAAACCACGGGCAAAGCTGGCCAGGTCTTCACCGGGCAGGCCGATGATCAGGTCAGCGTGGATATGGGCGTGACTGTGCTGCTTCAGCCACAACAGATTGTCGCGTGTTTTCTGCGTATTCTGTTTGCGACTGATCAGCGATTGCACGTCAGGATTCAACGACTGGATACCGATCTCGAATTGCAGGCTATGCGGTGGAAATTCCGCAATCAGCTGTTTGAGTTTTTCCGGGAGGTTGTCAGGGATCAGTTCGAAGTGTAAAAACAGGTCACGGTCGCCGACGCGGATTTTGTCCAGAAAAAAATTCATAATCTGCATGCTGGTGTCGATCTTCAGGTTGAAGGTGCGATCGACGAATTTGAAATGACGCACGCCGCGTTCATAGAGCTGTTGCATCTGTTGCAGAAAGGTGTTGATGTCGAAAGGCCACACGGTTTTATCCAGCGACGACAGACAGAATTCACATTTGAACGGGCAGCCCCGCGAGGCTTCCACGTAAATAATGCGATTGGCCACATCCTCGTCGTTGTATTCCCGGTAAGGCAGCTGGATGTCCTGTAGCTGGAACGGTAGCGGATGGATCACCCTGGGTTGCGGTCTTTCTCCGGCAAGCAGACTGCGGCATAACCGGGCAAAGGCCTGATCGGCCTGGCCGGTGATCAGATAATCACTGTATTTTACGATTTCCTGCTGTTCATACTCGTAGCTGACTTCCGGCCCGCCGATGACGATGATCAATTCCGGAGCCAGGGTTTTCAAAAGTTTGATCAGTTGGGTAACGGCTTCGATGTTCCAGATATAAACGCCGAAGCCGACGATACGCGGCTGACGACTGAGCAGATCTTCGGCCATGTCGATAGGACGGCCGTTGATGTTGTATTCACACAGTTCGCTACGTTCATGCAACTCGCCCAGGTTGGCGCGCAGATAACGCAGGCCCAGAGCGGCATGGATGTAACGGGCATTCAATGTGCTGAGAATGATATCGGACACGGTATAAACAGTCGTTTCAAAAGCCTATTCTAAACATAATCGTGGATTTCATAGCGGTTATTTTGAAATCGGTAAAACTCCCGGGTTTATCTGTGTTCATAATCCATGCATCATAGAAGTTGATCAGCGTGCTGTTGATCATCATTTCCCACAGGAGAACCCATGCGTTATCGCAAACTCGGCAATACCGATATTGACGTCAGCCTGATCTGTCTCGGCACCATGACCTGGGGCGAGCAGAATACGGAAGCAGAGGCTCACCAGCAGATGGATTATGCCCTGGATCAGGGGGTGAACTTTTTTGATACCGCAGAACTTTATGCCATACCGCCGCGCGCCGAAACCTACGGACTGACCGAACGATACATCGGGAGCTGGTTGCAGAAAACCGGTAAACGGCAGGACATTATTCTGGCCAGCAAGGTGGCCGGGCCAGCCGAGGGCTGGTTGCCGCATATTCGCAACGAAGCCACGCGGCGTCTGGATCGCGCCAATATCGAGGCGGCCGTAAACGCCAGCCTGCAACGCCTGCAAACCGATTACATCGATCTTTATCAGCTGCACTGGCCGGACCGTAAAACCAATTTCTTCGGTCAGCTCGGTTACCAGCACCAGCCGGACGACAGCTTCGTGCCGGTCGAGGAAACCCTGCAGGCACTGCAGGAGCAGGTGCAGGCGGGCAAGATTCGTCACATCGGGCTTTCCAATGAAACCCCCTGGGGGGTGATGAAGTTTGCGCAACTGGCGGACCAGATGAACCTGCCGCGGGTGCTTTCCGTGCAGAATCCCTATTCGTTGCTCAACCGCAGTTTCGAGGTGGGGCTGGCGGAAGTGGCGATGCGCGAGCAGGTGGGACTACTGGCTTATTCGCCGCTGGGTTTCGGTGTGTTGTCGGGGAAATACCTCAACGGCGCAAAGCCGGATGGTGCCCGTATTACCCGCTGGCCCGAGTATTCCCGTTATACCAATCCTCAGGCACAGGCCGCCACCGCGGCCTACGTGGCGCTGGCGCAGCAGCACGGCCTGGACCCGGCGCAGATGGCACTGGCCTATGTGAACAGTCGCGACTTCCTCACCGCTAACATCATTGGTGCGACCCATATGGATCAGTTACAATCCAACATCGCCAGTGCCGACATCGAGCTGTCCGATGAGGTACTGGAAGGTATCGAACAGATTCATCGGCAGCATCCCAACCCGAGTCCCTGATGTCGCCGACGACGGGCATCGCAACAGCAGGTTTCAGTATGAAAGGCATTACCCTCGACAGTGATTCCCGTGTGGTGGAAGTGCGTTTCGCAGTGGTGTATGCGCCGCGCCGGTCGCGCGGCCGCTTTGCTGAAAACTGCGTGCAGGTGGTGGATAGTGAAGTGGATGCACTCGAACAGGCTGATCCGGCTAACAAGCTGTTCGCGGCCAAAGTCATCGGCCCGTCCAAATCCTCCGAAGGTCAGCGCATTTATTACCTGGATGAATGGCTGGGTTGATGGCCGTCGAACAGATTATCAACTTCAGTCGCATCGACGAGCGACTGGCCACCTCCGGCCAGCCGGAGCAGGATGAACTGGCGTGGATCGCCGAGTCTGGATTTCAGCAGGTGATCAACCTGGCACTACACGATGCGGAATATGCCCTGGCCGACGAAGCGGGGAGTATCGCCGGGCTGGGCATGGCCTATCATCATATTCCCGTGCCCTGGCAACGCCCCGGCGACGAGCAGCTCGACCGTTTCTTCAGCCTGATGGACGATAACAGCACGCAACGCCTGTTCATTCATTGTGCCGCCAATCGCCGGGTGAGCGTGTTTCTGGCCCTGTATTTCATGGCCCGGCAACACTGGGATGCGACCCGCGCCATGGATCATATCCACAGCATCTGGACACCGGACGATGTCTGGCTGCTGTTCCTCAACCAGCAGATGCAGCGTCTCGGTCTTTGATTCGCGAGCCATCGGACATTTGCCATGATCGAACCTTTCAGCTCACTGCAACTGTTTCGCGAGGAATTCAACCGTGGTCTGTTGCGCCTGGCGGAGCACGGCGGTCTGGGGCCTTTCATTCTGGCCTGCGCCAACGCCTCTTTCGAACATCTGTTCGACCGGTTTAGACCGGTACTGCAACAGCAGTATGAAAGTCTGTATCAGCAATATCGAGATGCATTCCTGAACGGCATTAATCTGGATGTGGTGGACGAAGACCTGCTGGTGTTCCTCAAGCTGCATGCCATCGGTTTCGATAACATCACCACCAGCAAAACGCGTAACGAGGGCGTCTGGAAACTGCAGTTCAATCACCTGCGTTCGTTCCGGCCACGACGCATTACCCAGTTCGTGCACCAGGGCATGTCCCAGCCTTTCGATGAAGACGCCTTCAATTTCAACAAACCGTTCATGGCGCGCGAGTGCTTCTGGCAGGGCAAGCTACTGGGCCGGGACGTGGACCTGTTCTACAACAAGTATCCCTTCGCCGATCTGCACGGCCTGCTGGTACCGGAACGCCAGCAGAACATCCCACAGTTGCTGGCTGAGCAGGATCACGACTATGTGTTCCAGCTCTGCGAAATTTTGCAGCACAGCCTGCCCGGTGTCGGATTTGGTTACAATAGTTACGGTGCTTACGCTTCGGTAAATCATCAGCATTTCCAGATGTTCCTGGATCAGGAGGGACTGCCGGTCACCGACCCCGTCTGGCGCCACAACGGCGGTGATCGGGATTACCCGGCGCACTGCTACGCCTTTGCCGATGCCCGTTCCAGCTGGCAGTTCATCCGCCGCCTGCACGAGCGGCAGCAACCCTATAATCTGCTTTACCTGCCGGATCGTGTATACGTGTACCCGCGCCGCACCCAGGGCAGCGTGGCCGTGCCGGCCTGGAGCAGCGGGCTGACCTGGTACGAGCTGTCCGGGGTGATGATATGTTTTAATTCGGCGGACTTTGAGCAGATCTCTGCGAAAGAGATTGAAAAAAGACTCTTTGAGCTTCGTGTGGACGAAAAACTGTAAAATATTCCAGACAGAAATTAGCAGTTTGTCGGTATTATTTACATATTAACGTTGGGGATAGTGGATAGAGTTCGTGTAAATTCCTGTTTTTACGAATAATTCAATTTGTGGCACGAAAAGCGCAATAAATAGCCGGGAAACGGAAAATAACTATAAAACAGGAAGTGAAACCTATTTAAAGGCCTCTATTCAGAGGCCTTTGTTATATCCGCGATTTGATAATGTCCGCCACCCGGAAAGCATTGGCGTAGATGGTCCAGGTATAGGGCACCGAGCCACCGGTGGGCATGAAGCTACCATCGGTGACATACAGGTTGTCCACGTCATGGGCCTGACAGTCCGCATTCAGTACCGAACTCCGAATATCCGTTCCGAAACGACAACCGCCAGCCATCAGGTTCTGCGGCGGCGCGCCGCTGACGCTGGACTGGATGTTCTGTGCGCCCATCTGGCGTAGCACCTGTTCCGCCTTGTCGGTGAGGAAACGACCGACTTTCAGGTCATGTTCGTGATAACCGAGACGCACCCGCGCCACCGCCGAACCCCACTGGTCGGTGACTTTCGGGTCCAGGCTGACGAAGCAGTCGTTGGTGGGCAACCAGTCATTGAACACTTCGAAGCGCAGGTACTGGGCATCAGCGAATACCGATTTAAGGCGACGCTTGAGGGGCTTGCCCCAGACCAGGTGGCCGTCGTCGTCCCATTTTTCCGGAAACGCTTTGGGTAAGGCATTGGGATGGCGTAACAGGAAATCGATGGTACCGCCCTTGGCCTTGCCGCCCAGTGCCGGATCGTCGACGAAATACCAGTCCTGCAGGCCGCGATTGACGAAGGGGCCGCGCACGCGCAGGGCGTCCGCCGTCTTCTCGTCCAGTTGGGCATAGACGAAATCGCCGCTGCCGGAACCGCCGCCGGAAAACAGCAGGTTTTTGCCGACCTGGCCGTGGTTATTGGCCAGCCCCTGCGGGTGTTTCGGACCGCTGGAAGCAAGCAGCAGGCGACTGCTTTCCACCGCCTGACAGGCGACCACGAAAATCTTCGCGCTGACCTGCCGTCGCTGGCCCTCGGCGTCGAAATATTCCGCGGCAATCACCTTGCCCTTACTGTCGCTGATCAGTCGATGAACCTTGCTGTTCGGCTGGATTTTGCAGTGCCCACTGGCCACCGCTCGGTCCAGCAGGGCGGCTCGCGAACTGCCCTTGGCGCCGGATGAACAGCCATAGCTGCCGCAATAGCCGGAGTATTCGCAGCTGCGTCGACCCATGTCGGGTTTCGACAGAATGGCCCGTGGTGTCGGCAGGGATGTGAAGCCCAGTGTGTTGCACGCCTGGTCAATGTGCTCGGCGATGGGGTGTTCGTTCACCGGCGGATAGGGAAAGTTGTCGGTAGAGCGGGGTTCCTGGTGGCGATGTTTGACGACGCGTCCGGATATTCCCACTTCCGATTCGGCTTTCGCGTAATAGGGTTCCAGTTCGTCATAGCTGATCGGCCAGTCCGCCACATTGGCGCCCTCGATGGGTCCGAACTCGGAGCGCAGGCGAAAATCCTTCGGCTTGAGGCGATAGAAAAAGCCGCTCATCAAATTCGACGAGCCACCCACCATGTTGCCGTTCCAGAAATCCCAGCCCGACTCGGAAGTGGCCTCGGCTTCCCATTCGCCGTTATTCAACTGTTCTTCCAGCACATGCTGTTCATTCTCCAGATCCGGTGTGTATACGCTGTGGCGACAGCAGGCCAGTTCGTCCTTGTAAAAATCCTTTTCGGTCAGCCAGGGTCCTTTTTCCAGCACCAGCACCGAGTGACCGGCCTTGGCCAGGGTGAAGGCGACCGGGCCGCCGCCGGCACCACTGCCGATGATGCAGACATCGTAGTCCTTGCTCATGCGCGGGTTCTCCTGAAGGTGGTGCGTGTCGGTAGCCGGTAGAAGACCTTGTCGCTCGGTGGCGACGGGAAACCCGGCTGGTGCTGCAGCCATTGCCAGCCAACGCCGTCGGGATTGCCGCCGTACACCGGGTCGGTGACCAGGGCTTCAAGGATGTAGCTGAGATGGCGCGACAACCAGCGTTCTCCGGCGCGGCTTTTCTCGATATCCCGTAGCACCTGTTCCTTGTCCTGCACATCGAGCTTGATGAAGCCGGCCTGTTTCTGTTTGCGGGCGATATCATTGAGCCAGACCACACCCTGTTTCATGAAGTCCACATGCTCGGGGTCGGCGCCGGGGCTTTGTAACATGGCTTGTAGATAAGGCAGAGCATTGATATCGCGGGCACCGGGTGCGTCTTTTTCCGCCGGAAACAGATGTTGTTGCACGGCGTCGATGGTCAGCCAGGGTTCCTGCAGAGCGGCGTAATCGATGGCGGCGGGCTGGCGACGTTTTTCTGCCAGTGCCGACAGGGGATAGGCCGCCGCGGCTGCCGACAGCAGCATGATGAACTGGCGTCGGTCCATTCCGGCTTCCGGCATGGACGTCAAATGAGGGTGATCGCTCATGGGTTGTTGCTCGCGGTGTCGGTGGGCCGGTTCAGGCTCCAGCGTTCAAAAAACTGTTGGAAACGGGCACGGGAATAGCGGCCGTTTTCAAAAAATTCGGCGGTGTCCTGGGAGTGCAGCAGGTCACCGTTGTTCTCCGCCACATACATATGGGGATAGCCCAGCGGTCGGGGAAAGGATTTGAGAAAATCGGCGTTGTCGTTGGCGTCGCTGACATTGACCTTCAGCATCACGAAGGTGTCGTGCAGGCCCTGTTTGATATCCGGATTGGCATCCAGGAAGGCATCCATCTGGTGGCACCATTTGCACCAGTCGCCGCCCAGTTCGATCAACACCCGACGCCGGGTATCGCGGGCCAGTTTGATGGCGGCATGGCCGTCCGCAAAGGCATCTCGTTGCGGGTCGTATTCGGTGCTGTAGGCGGGCAGGGCATTCAGATCCACCGCGATGACGGGACCGCTTAACAGGCTGCAGCACAGCAGCAAAGAGCTGAGTAATCGATGCATGATTCGTTTTCTTCGCACAATTCAGGTTTAGAGGGCCTGCAGGCTCGATGGTTGCAGCCGCTGTTCGGAGTCGCTCCGATCAAATCGAGGATATTACCAGAGTGCTCCTGATATCAGTCGCGGCTGGCGCACATTCCTTACACTGCGGACGGCAATTAATGCGGTGATCAATAACGGCGCATGCAGCCGACCAGAATACCCTGGATCTGTACCCGTGCCGCGTCGAACACCATGGTGGTCAGGGCGCTGTTGGAAGGAATCAGGCAGACACGTCCGTCGCCCATGTTCTTGAAGGTTTTTAAGGTGGCGTCTTCGTTGTCGATCAGGGCTACCACGATATCGCCGTTGCGGGCAGTGGACTGCTGCTTGATGATGGCGATATCGCCGTCCAGGATGCCCGCTTCGATCATTGAATCGCCCTGAACCCGCAGCGCGAAACGGCCGGGGCCCATGAAGAAATCGGCCAGGTTGATTTCGGTTTCGTCGGGAATGGCTTCGATGGGCTGGCCGGCTGCGATCTTGCCGAGCAGGGGAATGCAGTGGCCTTCCTGGATACCGACCAGCTTCAGGCCGCGATGGCGGCCGGCGTTGTTTTCCAGGAAACCGGCCTTGATCAGCGCCTGCACATAACGGTGGGCGACGCCGCGGGAACGGATGCCGATGCCGTCGGCAATTTCCTGTAATTTCGGCGCAAAGCCGTGGCGCGCCACGTAGTGCTCGATGAAATCCAGGGTTTTGCGTTCGCTATCGGTCAGCATACAGTGTTCTCGATATGTTCTCCTGCCTAGCCTAAGGGATGCCGGGGTCGCCGGTCAAGGTGTGGCGCGGAAAAATTCATTGCCGCAACGCCTCGTTTTCCGGCTCCCCGGCCCGTAATCGCTGCCAGCGTGCATTGTTGAGCAACCAGTCGTCGCCATCGCGTACCAGCTTGAGCTCGAACTCGAACAGATCCGCGCGCAGATTGAGAAAACCCTGGATGTCCTCCACCGGCGTTGCCGCCATGCCGGCATAGAGCATGACACTGGCCTGCTCGGGGGTGTCAAAGTGAATGCTGTTGATGCGGGTGAAAATATTGATGTTGCGATTGCGTAGCAGATAAGCCAGCGTCAGTCGGATGAGCATTTTTTTGTCCTGACCGCGGCTGTCCCGGTAGTTGTCGTCGATCAGGTCGCTGAACGCTGTCGCTTCGCGTGATTCGATGGCGCTGATCGCATGCTGAATACTATCCCTCACCTGCTGTTCCGGCGTCGAAGGTTCGGAACAGGCACCGAGCCACGGCAGGCACATCAGCAACAATAGCAGACGTAAGGGGTATCGATACATGTTAGCGAGAAGCCTCGTCGAGCAACGTCTGTATGGCTCGCTCGACATCCTGCACAGTGAACTGCTGGCGCGGGTTGTCACCGGTCAGCCGGTAGCGCTCCACACCCTGTGCGTCATAAATCAGTACCACCGGAATGGCCATCAGACCCAGTTGATCAAAGGCCTTCATCAGGTTCTCGTCGAGATGAAAATTGTCGAACGACGGACCTTGTCCCGCAATGAAACGACGTGCCGCCTGCAACGCACCCGGATCGTCCCGGTCATCCAGGTTGAGCGCCGCCACACGCACGCCGCGCTTTGCGTACTGGCGATCCAGTGCGATCAGTTTCGGGTACTGCTCCAGGCAGGGGGTACACCAGGTCGCCCATAGATCGACCACCAGGATCTGGCCGCGGTATGTCTTCAGTTGTTGTTGCCACTGTTCGAAACTCAGCGCACGCAGCACAACGGATTCTGCGTGTGCCGGACCGGCTGCGAACAGCAGCATGAGCACCAGCAAACCGGTATGCAGGGACTTGAACATATCAGTCGATGTATTTGACCGAACAACCATGGGCTCGGGTTTCACTGATCGAGACCGGTTTGCCTGCCAGGGTGGCGTCGATGGCGTCACGGACATAAAACACGTTCGGTTTGCCATTGATGTGGCGAATACTGCCGTCGTAATTCACCTTGGCCGGTGAGTCATACAGTAAACCCATGTAGACCAGTTTACGTGCTTTATCGAAGACGAAATATTCCGGAGTGCGGGTGGCCCCCAGCTTGCGTCCGATATCCTGCGATTCGTCGTAGACATAGGTAAACGAATAACTGTTTTTCCTGGCATGCTCTTTCATGGCCGGCAGGCGGTCGTCTTCCAGGTGGTTGACACTGATACCGATGAACTGCACCTGCCTGTCGTCATAAGCATTGGCGAGTGCCACCAGGTCGCGATCCATACCGCGCACCCAGGGGCAGTGATTGGCCAGCGACACGACGACCAGTACCGGGGCATCGAAGTCAGTCGAGGATACTGATTTGCCCGCGGTGCTCGGCAAATCGCTGAAGCCGGGCATGCTATCGCCGATATTCATGATGGCGTTGTATTTGCCGGCCTGTGTAACAGGTATAAAAAAGAACAGGGCGAGCGTAAAACAGGTTACCGAAAGACGCATGATTCGTCTCCTTGCAGATTGATGCGGCATACGCCGAAATTTGACCTCAAGCGGTGGCGCCGGTTCGTCGTGTCGCAGTAACGCTATCCCGATTCTACGGGCGGGTAAACATCAGCAGCGCTGTTTTGTGAGCCATTAATCCTGAATGATCGAATAAATTGAGCAGGATTTGAACCGCTTCCCGATTTGCTTCGACCCAGAGCCGAATACGCAAAAAACAGTGAGGAGGCGGAAAATGAATTTTCGAGGCAAACTATTGAGCATGCTGGGCATTGCGCTGGTAATGGTATCGCAACAGGCAAGTGCGACCCGTGCCGAGCGCAGTGCGGAAAATCGTGACAAAGCGGAAGCCTGGTGTGTGAATTTTGAGAGCAGTCATCCGGGTAAAGCCTGCCACGTGGTGAAGATGGCTAAACTGTGTCCCAAAGGTTATCGTCGCGCGGAACGCTTCAAGCAGTTTCGTAGTCGCGGATATAAATCCTGTGTGCCCGGCAGCAAGGGCAAAGTGATCGGGCAGACCATCAAGAATAGTCACAAACTGCCATTGCAGGCTATCAAGCAGACGACCAAAAAAACCACTCTGGGTATTGGTAAGGCGACCAAAAAGTCCACTAAAGCAACGGCAAAATTCATCAAGAAAAGTACAAAATTCGGTGTTAAGGGACTGCGTAAGACAACGCCACTACCCTGATCTTCGTTTCATCAATCATTATTTTATCCAGCACTTGTGTGGTCTCGGAGTCTGTGTGGCAAGGCACAGACTCCGTTTTTTATGCGCCAGGAATAAATCGTAGCGGCTATCAAAAAACCTGAACTTTGCATGAGTAGAGCACGACTCCATGAATAGCGGCAGCGAGTGGGAAAAGTTGTCGCCGATGAAAACACTTTGCAGCATGCCGTCGTCGCCAGACGTTTCGGCAGACATCAATGACATGGAGAAGCAAATGAAAAATGCATTCGCTAACAAACCTGTTCTCGGCGCGGCTGTCGCACTGGCTGCGTTGACGCTCAGCCAGCAGGCTACAGCCGTTGTCGTGACACCCGGCAACACTGTGGCCTTGTCCGGCACCACGGCCATAGCCCAGCCGGATCTGGTTGGCGCCGTGATTTATGAACAACTGATTCCGTTTCAGATCAGCGACGGTCTGGGCAATGTCATCATTCAGGGTAACCTGCAGGATCGAGTGATGCAGTCGGCTAACACCGGCGAACTGATTTTTGCGCCGCGCCTGCTGGATATGACGGCACCCAGCGGTGATGCCTGGATATCCGGTTACGATCTCAATGGTTACAACGGCTGGCTGACCGACGTCGATTATCGCACCGATAGCCTGGGTGACGAGGGGCCGAATCAGGTGAGCCGCAGTGCTGATGGTGATCAGCTCGACTTTCGTATCTTTGCCGGTGTGTTGACACCGCCGGAAGAAAGTTATTTCACATCCGTGCACAGCGATGCCTTCAATTACGATCTTAGCGGCATGATCACCCTTTATGCGCAGAACGATTTCGGAGCCCAGTACTACACCACTGAAATCGGCGCTATCGCGGCGCCGTCACCGGTGCCGGTACCCGGAGCGGCCTGGTTGTTCGGTTCCGGTCTGGCGGGACTGATCGGTGTGATGCGTCGACGCGAACAACGCGGCCGCTAATCCGGAGCTTGCCCGGCGGCATGTCGGGCAAGCCGGTTTTACCGGAACAGGATGCTGGTATAGTAGGGCGCAGATCTAATCATCCGGAATTCTCATGAGCGACATTGCGTTAAGTTTTCGGCCTATCGGCCGTGTGCATTCACCCTATGTAGAAAAATTCGGTATACCGCGCCAGCCCAGCCTGGTGGACATACCGTCACAGATCGAGATCGATGCGCCGTATGCGCGAGCCGAAGCATTTCGAGGTCTGGAGGATTTTTCGCACATCTGGGTGCACTGGGTGTTTCACCGGACCCTGCGTGAACAATGGAAACCGACGGTACGACCGCCGCGCCTGGGGGGTAACCAACGGGTGGGCGTGTTCGCCAGTCGTTCCATGTTTCGTCCCAATGCGCTGGGATTGTCGGTTGTGGAGTTGCTCGACATCGAACAACGGGGTGAGCGCATGCTGTTACATCTGCGCGGCGCCGATATGCTCGACGCTACACCGGTGCTGGACATCAAACCTTATCTGCCCTATGTCGATGCCATCACCGATGCGCGTGCCGGATATGCGGAGCAGGCGCCGCAAGCGAGCCTGCAGGTTGAATTCAGTGCGCAGGCAGACGCTTTCATCGCCGCGCAGACCGATCTGCCGGAATTGAAGATACATCTCACCCAGATTCTTGCACTCGATCCGCGTCCGGCGTACCGGCCGGGGGAGCAGGCCGAACGCGACTATGCCATGCGCTTATATCGTTTCGATATTCACTGGCGCGTCGACGCCGATCGCCTGCGGGTGATGAGTGTGGAAACGATAAGCGATCAGGGCTGAGCGCTGACCACACGGACCACCGCAGCGGTGAGTCGAGCCAGGTCTTCATCGTCCATGACATAAGGCGGCATCAGGTAGACCAGCTTGCCGAACGGACGTACCCAGACACCGGCTTCGACGAAAGCCGGTGTGATGGTTTTCATATCCACCGGTTGTTTCATTTCCACGACGCCGATGCCACCCAGTACGCGCACTTCTTCCACCTGTTGCAGGTCACGGCAGGGTGCCAGGCCCTGCTCGAGTTTCTGTTGCAGGCGCCGGATATTGCTTTGCCAGTCGTTTTCCAGCAGCAGTTCGATACTGGTGATGGCCGCAGTACAGGCCAGTGGACTGGCCATAAAGGTGGGGCCGTGCATGAACACGCCCGGTTGTCCGCTATCGATGGTGTGAGCAATCTCGGTCGTGGTCAGGGTGGCGGCCATGCTCATGTAGCCACCGGTCAGCGCCTTGCCCAGGCACATGATGTCCGGGCTGATCCCGGCGTGCTCACAGGCGAACAGCTTGCCGGTGCGGCCGAAACCGGTGGCGATTTCGTCGAGGATCAACAATACGCCGTAGTGGTCACAGAGTTCGCGCGCGCGGCGCAAATAATCGGCGGAGTAGAACCACATGCCGCCCGCGCCCTGCACGATGGGTTCCATGATCAGTGCCGCACATTCAGTCGCGTGTTGTTCCAGTAGTGCATTCAGTTCGGCAATGTCTGACTCGCCGCAGGGGTCACCGAAACGACAGCGGGGTTGCGGCGCGAAATGATTTTTTAATAGCGCGCCGCTGAACAGACTGTGCATACCGGTGACCGGATCACAGACCGACATCGCGCCGAAGGTGTCGCCGTGGTATCCGTGGCGCAGGCTGATGAAACGATGACGCTGTTCGCCACGCGCCGCCCAGTACTGCATGGCCATTTTCATCGCCACTTCCACCGCCACCGAACCGGAGTCGGAAAAAAATACCTGTTGCAGAGGCGGCGGCGTCAATTCCACCAGACGCTGTGCCAGTTGCACGGCCGGTTCATGGGTGAGGCCACCAAACATGACGTGTGCCATGCGTTGCAGCTGCTGTTGCAGGGCCTCGTTCATGCGCGGATGGTTGTAGCCGTGGATCACGCACCACCAGGATGCCATGCCGTCGATAAGCTGACGACCGTCCGCCAGCTCCAGGCGTACGCCATGGGCCGAAGTGACCGGGTAGCAGGGCTGTTCGGTCTGCATGGCGCTGTAGGGATGCCAGATATGTTGTTGATCGATGTGGAATGAGATCATGAGTTTATGATTGCGGTGGTATACACCAGCCTGCCCTGGGTACGGCCCGGTGTTTAATAACGATCGCGGTTGACCTCGCCCCGTTCTTCCTGGTAGGTCTCGTAGTCTTTCTGGATCGAGCGCATACAGTCTTCATATTCCGCATCCGGTACCTGCCGGCATTCAAGTTCGTTGCGTTGTTTCAATCCCTCGTAAACGCCTTTGTTGGTGCAGGCGCTCAGGCCGCCCAGTAGTAATAATGTTACGCTGATCAGAAGCCGTGTTTTCATGTTGTGAATTCCTCTTGTTCGTTACCAGAAGGTTTTGCCCTGCTGGTGCCACTCGATAACCTGTTGTTGAAACTCAGGTGGTCCGTAAGCCAGCAGTTCCTGTTGTTTCTGATAACGTCCGTCGACCTCGATCTGTTCCATGTACATCAGCGGTCGGCCGTGTTTAGCCGCAAAATCTTTCAACCAGTTCAATGCGCGCGGCGGGATGCGTTTGCCGATCGGCACCGCCAGATCGACCGGATAACCCTGCCAGTCGATCTTGTTGAAAATCACGATGACTTTCGCATCGCAGGGTTTCATCCACTCCGGTAACGGGCTGTCTTCGATCACCCAGCCGCACATGAAGTTATCGCAGGGATCTTTCGGTCGATTGGCATAGTCGTCGCAACCGCTGCCGGTACTGTGCGGACAGGGGCATCCCGGGAAAACGTCATGACCCTTGATGTTCATCTGCACCCAGCCGTCGCAACAGCCGGTACAGGGCTGGCATTGTCGCTTAGCGGCCATATTCAGCGCTTCGGTTTACCCACATAGTCGGCATAATTTTTTTCGTAATCGTTGATGTTCTCGATGAACGCCTGTTTGTACTGGTCGCTGAAATATTCGATCGCCAGATCGCGTTGCTGTTTGAACTCGTCCAGGTCTTTGGCCATGGAAGCGAACATAAAAGCGTTGAAACGCGCGGCCGCGAACAGCATGGTGGTGCTGACCTTGCCGTTGCGTGTGGTGTCGCATTTGTCGTTGGCCAGCTGGATAAATTCATCCGCCATGGCCCAGAACTCGTCGTCCCGTTCTTGTTTACTCATAAGTCGTCTCGGTGATTCTGGAAGGTTTACCAGGGAATAATGCTGCCGTCGATATCGAGGAATTCGCCGCTGGTATCGAAAGTCAGTTGTTGCAGGTTGCGCCGCAACTGGCTGACGCACTGCTCGACGGTGAACTCCGCATTGGGTCCGCCCATGTCGGTACGTACCCAGCCCGGATGCAATACCGCCACCTTGATGCCGCGCGGCTCGAGATCGATGGCGGCGCTTTTCAACACGGCATTGAGGGCGGCTTTCGAGGAGCGGTACAGATA
>CBDULQ010000041.1:0-19778 GCA_965368115.1 uncultured Gammaproteobacteria bacterium
GTACCGGGACAGCAATGGTGTATTGTTTCTATGGCAGCCAGGAGGTGGATCGCCAGCTTCGTCGACCGTTGAGTACAAGGCCAGGGAGCATGCTATCGACCTGTCTGGTAAGCAATACATCACTTTTGAAAACATGGAGGTTTTCGCTGCAAATATCGTAACAGATGATAACAGTCGAAATAATGTGCTAGAAAATATTACAGCCAGATACACAAGCCACTATGACCTTATCGGTGCCGCTCCCTGGGCACACGGTACTGACGACACGGGTGTGGTGTTGAAGGGGGAAGGTCATGTTTTAAAAAACAGTGAGGTGGCATATTCGGCTGGAAACGGGGTATCGCTCTTTGGCACAGATCACAAAGTGATTAATAGTAAAATTCATGATGTGAATTATATGGGCACGGATGCTGCCGGGATCTATACAACGAAAAAAAATGGTGTCGATTCCAGCAATATAGAAATCGCTTACAACGAATTGTTCAACGCGGGGCGAAGCCTGGTTGTTCATCGCTATATCAGGAATAGTAGTATTCATCATAATCATATTCATCACTCCATGTTGCAAACGAGGGATGGTGGAGCGACTTATAGCTACGGCTACCCTAATGACAGCGAAGGGACTGTAATTGCTTATAATATCGTGCATGATCATTATCCGTTCGGAGAGTCTGGGTCGCAGGGTACAGCGGTAGGTCTGTATCTTGATAATGGAAGTGCCTCGTATATCGTGACGCGGAACATCGTTTATAACAGTTCTCATGCGATGATATTAAATACTCACCTGAACGATCAGAACCATCTGGTTATTAACAACACGCTGGTTGGCAACAAAATGGCCATTTCCTCCTGGGGTTCGGATGACGATCACAAAAACATGAATGGCACAGAGATTCTAAACAATTTACTGGTGGGTCCAGTTAATGTTTACCAGGCCAACTGGGATCAGGCGCAGAGTAATTTTCATATTAATAACGTTAGCGGTATCGGAAGTGTCGGTTTTGTCAATTATGCGGAGGGTGATTTGCGCATTCAGGCATCCTCACTGGCGTTGGATTATGCCACGAGTTCGGTGTACCCAAGCTATACGCTGGGTTATTCGGGTATTGCACCGGACGCGGGAGCGCTTGAATATGTGGAAAATTCTACTGCGGCAATAACGCCGGGAAATAATCGTATAGAGTCACGAGCACACCGCTTGCCCTATGGAAACGACCTGGAAATAAAGGGCGGACAGTTTGATGTGCTGGGACAGGGCGTGTCTTATCGGGATACAACCGTAGAAAATGTCGCCGAAACCTCGCAATGGGGCGGTATGCGTTTGAGAGAGTCTGTTGACGCCGTTAGTTCGGGTTTTCTGGGCTGGATTGCAGATGGCGAGTGGATTGAATATACCGTCTCTGTCGACGTTCCGGGTGACTACAGCATTCTGTTTAACGGGTTGACCGGAATGGATGCCAGTGACCGGATTAGTGTTGATGTATTAGAAGAGCAGGGTTACCCCGAATTCAGGCATTTGGGTGATATCGAATCGTCGAATGCCAGCGTCGGGCTGGAGAACGTTTATTTGAACGGGGGTACTCAAATCATACGCTTATCATTCAGTGGCGGTGGCTTTGGTTTTCTATCGTTCACTGTTTCACCGGATCAGCAAGCGTATATCGCGAATATCGATCTGGGCTCGACAACCCCTCTGACCCTGGTAGCCGGAAACTATGACGAGGGTGGGGAAGGTATTGCATACTATGACACCAGCCCTGGAAATGCGGCAGAGAATTCCTCCTGGGGTGGCATGAGGCTCGACGAGTCGGTCGATGCGGTAAGTTCCGGTTACCTGGGCTGGATTTCGGATGGAGAGTGGCTCGAATATACGATTAACGTATCGGATGCGGGGCTTTATGATTTGTCGATTAATGGTCTTAGTGGCATGGATGCTGCGGACAGTGTCGCGTTCAAAGTCTTTGACAGTCAGACGGACCTGGATGGTAGGGCATTGGGCGTTATCGATAGCGGAAATAGCGCTGCAGGTCTGTCTGGAATTTATCTCAATGAAGGTTACCAGGTTATTCGCCTCGAAATGGTCGGTGGCGGTTTCGGTTTTCTGTCCTGTAGCTTAACGGCTTCCCAAAACTAAGCCTTGTGATCCTTATCGTCCCTGTGATGCAGGGGCGATAAGGTCTGATTGCTGGTGACATCCAGTGATCAATAAGCCGATGTGTCCTGCATCGGCATCCAGTCTGCTTGGTGGGCAGTCTTTTCTAGCAGATACTGATCGGGCGAAAGGTGTTGCTGCCCGGCACCGTCCAGGAAAAATTCTTGCACCTGCACATTCGGCGATGGGGTGAATATCCCGTTATAACGAATGCTTCTGGTGCTTTCTCCCGTTTTCCCCGATTACTTTTGACTCAACGAACGCGTCGGAAGTAATCTCCCATGGGCTTCGGAAACGCCCCGTAAACAAAGACGTTAAACAACCGATTACAGGTCGATAAAAACCAGGTCGGCCTGGGAAGAAGTGTTCGTTCGCGTGACGTCAGTTTAAGAAAAAAACTGCGATCAGGTCGGCGGATGCGCTTTAAATCGGCATAAACGGAAGCGCGCAAATGCAGGTGTCTGCACGGTGCGCTTTATCGTTTTACCCGCCATGCGACAGGATAAATTTCCGGACAGGACGCTGAACACAGGCATGACCGAAGCGGTGTTGTGCATGCATTCACTCATCGAGCTGAACGATGTGTTGATGTATGGCGACCGTTGTTTTGTAACCATATATTTTTTAACCATAAGGGGTTGTCCCCGACATCTGCAGGGTATGAATATGAACGCTGTTTTTGTTGTATCCCGAAAAGGCCATGATCTCGGTTCATTCGATAATCAGGGCATTATGTTATTACTGTATCTGGATACCGTATCAAGTATTGGCGAAGAATATGGTCTGAGGCGGCTTGATGAGTGTGTGTATATTTCCGACGCAGACAAATTAGAGTTTCTGGGTGAGGCGGGGATGTCATCGGAACAGATTGCCGAGACCCGTTCGCCGTTGTGGATTGCGGCGAGTGAGGGGCTGGAACTTGTCGATGCCTATACCGAAAAGCTCAACAGTCATCACTCGATCAACGACGGTACACGAGTTGGGGTGTTGCAGGAACTGGCACGGTTTCGGCTGATTTTCCAGGCCTTGGCGGAGTATCACGATGACTGGCGTTTCGAGTGCGCCCTATAATCGATAGCAGGTGGGCTGGTACTCCACCTGTGTTGATGCAGTTCAAAGTAGGCAAGGTTACAGACGCCCCTTAATGGTGTCAGGCGATTTAGCCGTCCGGTGAACACTGAGCAGTTATATTTGCAGCCGCGACCTCATGCCTATATCCTGAACAGGCGGCTGCGGCGATACGGGCTTTCCGGTACCCGCAGCAGCGAACTCAATGCTTGTTCGACTCCGCCGGGAAGGAACTGAACCATGTGGCTGCGTACCTGCTGTGATCTGGTATTCGATATCGAAATACCCACGCCTTTTATCCTGATGCTGCGTCCACGCAGTGGTGCTCAACAGTGGATTGCGCGTGAGGAGTACCGGTTGATGCCCAGTGTGCCGGTGTTCGAATTCACCGATTATTACGGCAATCTGTGTCAGCGGCTGGTGGCGCCACCGGGGCCTTTCGAAATCCACACCATTGCCGATGTAATGACCGCGGATCAGATCGACCAGGCGCCTGGCGCGCCGTTTATCGAAGTGCAGTATCTGCCCGATTCGGTGCTCATTTACCTGCTACCCAGTCGTTATTGCGAATCAGAGCAGTTCCTGCAGATGGCGACTGAAATCACGGCCGGCCAGCAACTGGGTTATGACCAGGTGGCCGCGATCGAAGCCTGGTTACACAACACCATTCGTTACGAGCCGGGCACCAGCAATACGCCGGTATCTGCGGTCGATGTCAATTTGCGTCAGTCCGGCGTGTGCCGGGATCTGTCTCACCTGGGGATCGCCCTGTGTCGAAGCCTGAGCATTCCGGCGCGCCTGGTGGTCGGTTATCTGCACGGTCTGAAGCCGATGGACATGCACGCCTGGTTCGAGGCCTATGTCGGTGGGCGCTGGTATACCTTTGACGCCACCCAGATGGATGCGCGACACGGCTACGTGACGGTCGGCTACGGTCGCGATGCCGCCGATGTGGCACTCTACAATCAGTTCGGCCCTTCGGTTTATCCCCGCGTGCATAGTGTCGATGTCCAGTTGATCGACCATGAAAACGATTGATGCCGGGGCACATGAATCATGTGGCTGAAATAAATATATTTCGATGCGACATCTAGAAGGTCGCCGAGGTTCCGGTTACAGGAGTATCTATGTCAGAAATCGAATTCTCAAAGGACGAAAAAGACATCATCGTCAAAAAAATCATCCTGTATTTTTCCGAAGAACTGGAGCAGAAGATGGGCCAGTTCGACGCACAGTTTCTGCTGGATTTCTTTGCCGAAGAGATCGGGCCTTATTTTTACAACCGGGGTCTTTACGATGCCCAGTCAATCCTTGAAAAACGCATGGACGATGTTGCGGAAGCCATCTACGAGCTGGAGAAGGTTACGGAGTTTCGACGCTGAAAGGTTTCTGACCGTCGGACTTCGAGAGTGGGTACAAAATAATGCTGTCCGCGGTGTATGCCACCCTGAGGTTACGATAAAACCTGCTGTCTCTGCATCATGACTTTTCGGAGTCGGTTACGGTTGCCCGGGGTTTTGCAATTGCGGTTCTTCTTGAAAATACAAACCAGCTCAGCCACAGGGTCAATGTTACGCCGATTGCAGTCAATATGGCCGGCATGGGTTTGTCCAGGGAGCTGATCGAACCGGAATAGGTGACGATGAGCGCGTAGGGTATGGTGCCCAGGCTGTACATGGTTAAAAACCTGAAGAACGGCATGCGGGTTGCGCCGGCCAGACAACAACTGACTTCGGGCAGTATGGGCAATGCTCGGCAGATGATCAGCATGACCGGGCCGTATGCGGCGAAATTTTGCTGGATTTCGATCAGCCGCTGTTTGTCGTTGTAAACGTAATTCAATAACCTGAAGCCGTACACTCGGCTGATCACATAACCGGTGATGCCCGCCAGATACAATCCGGCCAGTGTCGCGGCAGCGCCCATCGGCCAGCCGAGAAAGAAGCCCGCTAGAATCGATACGGTCATTGTGGGAACCGCGATGAATAGATCGGAAAATAACAGACCGACAACGATGGCCGCGATATAAGCGGAATGGGTTTGCTGGGCCAGGGCCAGTGCTTCCTGAATGCCATCGATGGTGATGAGTCCAGTGGCTTTCACCATGACAAAGGTGGCTGCGAAGATCGCAGCCAGGATCAGCGCAATTTTAATCAGATCTTTCATGGTGGCCTCAGTAAACGATATGGATGCGGATATTGCCGTCTATCGGGCGTGTCATCATCGCATCCTTGAACGACGGCGGGCCGAAGCCGAGTTTTGCCCCGGATGAAAATCCGAGTCCCTCCGCGGGGATGATGCCGGTCCAGTTCTTGGTTACCGAGCCGGATACATCTTCATCATGATGAACCTTGATGGCGAACGAGGTATCCGGTATCTGAATATCGAATCGCGCCGTTGCCTGTGTGGCCGGAAGGTTGAATCGGGCTATGGCCTTTGCGTGGTCTTTCGGAAAGCCGTCCTCCAGAAAGACGTACACCACGATATCGCCACCGCGCTCTGCCTGGATATCATGTATTGTCAGTTTTGCTGTTGACCATTCCATGCCATACACCGGGTGAGTGAATAAAAATATCAGCAGAGCCGTCGCTATGTTTTTCATATTTAATACCTCCGCATGATTTTTCGGACGGTGGAGGGTGAAATTCTCATCAACAGGGGCAGCAGTTTTGCCTTGCCGATGTATATTTCAGGTTGCTGTCGTTCGATGCCTCGGATGATTTGTGTTGCCGCACACGCGGCGGATATCTTGTTGCTGCCCCGGCCTTGAGTCATGGGTGTGTCGACCAGGGGCAGGATGACTTCCTGGACGCGCACCGGAGTATCCGCCAGTTGATAGCGCAGGCTCTGCGAGAAGCTATGAATGGCCGCTTTCGAAGCGCAGTAGATCGCAGACCGGGTCTTGGGCGCAAAAGCCAGTCCGGAGGAGATATTCACGATGGCCGCGGTGTTGTTTTGCTGTAGAAGATTGGGTAGCAGTAATGCGGTCAACCAGACGTGAGACAGGAAATTGACCGTCATTTCATATTCGATCGAATCGAAGGAAAAGTCATCGTCGAGCAAGGACGGTGTATATTGCACGCCCGCATTATTGATCAGCATACTGATATCCGGATGGCGATCAGCGATTTTCGTCGCCACGGATTCGATCTGGGATCGAGAAGACAGATCGCAGGTATAAGTCGCGACGCTTTCATATTGTGTAACGAGCTGCTGCAGACGATTTTCATTGCGTGCAATGACCACCAGACGGTGTCCCCGGTCATGCAGTTGATCGAGCAACTGGTAACCGATACCCGATGTGCCGCCGCTGAGCAAAATAGTTTGCCTGGTATTTGACATGTGTAACCTGTCGATTAGGAACGATATCGGGTATTTAACGGTCTGAATCCTGTGTTGGCATTAACCCGGGTTAATATTCATGAATGAATTTTCTTTCGAAGATTTCATCGACAGGCTGGATCATCACAAGGTGCTGAAAAATCAGGCGATTAACCGGCATTATCAAGAAGGCGAGTATGTTTTTATCCAGGGCGGTGTCTGCAAGGATGTGTTCTGCATGCGGCGCGGATTGGTCAAGCTGTATTACAACACCCTTGAAGGGAAAGAATGGATCAAGTCGTTTGTACCCGATAAAGGGGTTATCGGCTCCAGGCATTCGCAGGTGCTGAATATGCCCAGCGCCTTTTCAGCCCAGTGTCTGGAAGATACCGAAGTGACGGTTTACCCCTATGAGCTGTTTCAGAAAGTCTGTTATGAAGACACGGAGCTAGTCCGTATGTTTTTTGATTTCACCCAGTGGCTGGGTCTGAAAAAAGAGATACGGGAATACCAGCTGTTATGCCTGTCGGCTGAGGAGGCCTATGCCGAATTTCAGCGTACATCCCCGGATCTTGTCAAACGGCTTACCCAGATCGATCTGGCCCGCTATCTGGGGATTACACCGATTGCGCTAAGCCGGATTAAAAAACGTTTGGAGAACCGCACACTCGATCTGGTATGATGGCCGAATCGGGGTCCCGATTTCAAAACCCTTCCAGGACAATCTTGCCGATGGCTTTGCCGCTCTCGAGCATGCGATGCGCTTGCTTTAAATTCTCCGCACTGATGTTGCCGTAATGTTCGCGGAATGTGGTTTGCAATAATCCTGCATCGACCAGTTCGGCCGTTTCACTCAATAAATGATGCTGCTCGATCATGTCGTCGGTATGAAACAACGAACGGGTGTACATCAGTTCCCAGTGCACCGACACGCTTCTGGTTTTGAACGGGCTGATGCTGACTTCGCCGGGGTCGTCGATGATGGCGATTTTACCGAACGGCCTGATGAATTCGGCCACTTTCTCGAAATGCAGGTCGGAGCGGGTGAGGCAGGCGACGTGGGAAACCTCATCGATACCGATAGCCTGCAGTTGTTCATGCAGAGGCTTGTGGTGATCGATCACGTGATCCGCGCCCAGGTGTTTCACCCAGTCGATGGTCTCTGCGCGTGATGCGGTACCGATGACGGTTGCCCCGGTGAGACGATGTGCCAGTTGTACCAGCATGGAACCGACACCGCCGGCGGCGCCGATGATCAGTAGCGATTCGCCGCTGTGACGCTTGCCGCGTGATATCTGTAAGCGATCGAAAAGAATTTCCCAGGCGGTGATCGTGGTCAGTGGCATGGCGGCGGCCCGGGCGAAATCCAGTGTGGCGGGTTTTCGGCCGACGATGCGTTCGTCCACGCAGTGCAGTTCCGCATTTGCGCCGGGGCGATCGATGGCACCGGCATACCAGACTTCATCGCCGACATTGAACAGTTCGCAGTCAGCACCCACTGCCTCGACGACCCCGGACGCGTCCCAGCCCAGTACTTTGTATTCGTCACCTTCCGCAGCCGCACGTTTGCGTATCTTGGTATCCACCGGATTCACCGAGATGGCCCTGACCCTGACCAGCAGGTCGCGTGCGCCGGGAGCGGGCTCGGGTAATTCGATATCCATCAAGGCATTCTGTTCGCTGATGTCGAGGCATTTCTGATAACCGACGGCTTTCATGGGGCTCTCCCTGTTATGTTACGAGTTCGGAGTTGATAATATCGATAGACCGTAAAAAATATAAGTACGCACACCCGGGTAGCTAAGGCACACCCGGTATACCGGGATCAAATACCATGAGACATGACAGATATGACTGTAACTTCGGCTGCCCGGTGGAGGCGGCGCTGGAAGTGCTGGGCGGGAAATGGAAAGGGCTGATACTGTTTCATTTGCTCGAAGGTAGTCGCCGCTTCAATGATATGCGGCGTCTGCTGCCGGACGTGACCCAGCGCATGCTGACCCGCCAGTTACGCGAACTCGAAGCGGACGGGATTGTGGCGCGGCAGGTGTTCGCCGAGGTGCCGCCCCATGTAGAGTACAGTCTGACCGAATTCGGCGAGTCCCTGGCGCCGGTGATCAGCGCCCTGCAGCAGTGGGGTGGCCGGTTTCTACAACGCCAGGCGGCATTGCGAGATTCATCGCCATAGATGGATTCCCGGATCTAGAAAATAATTGGGAATTTTTCCTATTAGGGCGTAGTTTTTTCTTTGAATTCAACTATATATCACTATAGATGTGCATCCCGGGATGGGGTTGTTTGCATGGGTTCGGAATCCATTTCCATTGGCCGGGCAATAGTGGTTTATGACAACGACAAAAATTCCGCAAGCAGGTGTTAGACGCTTTGCTGCAGTAATACTGCTGACCCTGTCCATATTATTCATGTTTTCCCTTGGATTGTTACGCAATCCGTTCTCCAGCCAGACATTTCACGGCCTGCGCATGCAACAGCCGGCGCCGGAATTTCTCCTGACCGATCTCGATGGTCGTAGCTGGCAGTTGGCCGACCTGCACGGCCAGTTCGTTTATCTGATGTTCGGTTACCTGAATTGCGAAGATGTGTGTCACAGCCAGGCCCTGGTGCTCAGCGAGCTCACTCGGCGCCTACCCGATGAACAGCTGCGATTCGTCTATGTGGCGATCGATCCGCAGCGGGATACCCCGCAACGTCTGAAACAGTATTTCGCCGACAGCCTGGACCGGATGCTGATTCTGAATCATTCGGACCCTTCTTATCTGCAGTCGCTGGCCAATGCCTACAAGGCGCCTTATGCCGTCAATGGACAGCGAACCGGTGACTATCTCATTCAACACGCCGGCTTTGTTTTTCTAATCGACCCGCATGGTGATATGGCTTTGTTATATCCCGGTCAGCTGGTCGATCTGCAATGGCTGGCGGATGATTTTGCCAATATCAAGAAAATATTAATTCGAGGAAACGACAATGTCTGAACAGACTTTTGATCAATACGTCAGCGAGGAGAGTCGCAAACGTTTGCTGGGTTACGATCGAATCGTGTTTTATATTCTGCTGGCGCACCTGCCGGTGGTGATGTTTCTGGTGCCCATGGGTTACGGCACACAAACGTTCACGATTGTGTCGGGGCTGGTCATGGCGGCGTTGACCGGCGCGGGCTACTGGTTACTGCGAGGCACACGCATGTTCGGTGTGCTGGCTGCGGTGCTGTTCATGTTGTTTTCGGCGATTATGATTCAGGCGCAACTGGGTCGTATCGAAATGCATTTTCATATTTTCAGTGCCCTGGCCCTGTTGCTGATTTATCGACACTGGTTGCCGATTGTGGTGGCGGCGGGTGTGATAGCTGTTCACCATTTATTGATGACCGCGCTGCAACTGAATAACACCGTCATCAACGATGTGCCCTTGATGGTATTCAATTACGACTGCAGCTGGGGAATTGCATTTTTACACGCCGCTTTCGTGGTATTCGAGTCGGCGGTTCTGATTTACTACGCCATCATGATGCAGCGTGAGCAGAAAACATCTCTGAGTGTGATCGCAGCAATCGCCCAGGTCCAGTCCAACAATGATCTGGGATTGCGCATTCCTGTCGCCAAAGGGGACCATGTTGCAGGCGCTTTCAATGATATGATGGATCGCTTCTCGATACTGGTTCGCGACATGTCCAGTGCGGCAGGTGAAATCAATTCCGTTTCCACCATGGCGGCCCAGGCTGCGGATACCACACGCATGGACGTGGATGCCCAGCATTCGCAAACCGAGCAGGCAGCCACTGCAGTGACCGAGATGTCGCAGACCATACAGGAAGTCGCACGCAATGCTGCCCATGCTGCAGATGCTGCGACCAGTGCGGACAAGCAGGCTAATGAGGGTTATTCGTTGATCAGCAACGTCATTAACTCTGCCGGTAGTCTGAGTCGCGATATGGACAGCGCCTCCGAGTCCATCCGCAAACTGGAAGTGAATGCGCTGGATATCGGTTCGGTGGTGGACGTGATTCGCGGTATTTCCGAACAGACTAATCTGCTGGCGCTGAATGCCGCAATCGAGGCCGCACGTGCCGGCGAACAGGGGCGTGGTTTCGCCGTGGTGGCCGACGAAGTGCGTTCGCTGGCTCAGCGGACCCAGGAGTCGACCGAGGAGATTCAGAATATCATTCAGGTGTTGCAACAGGATACCCAGAATGCGGTGACCGTCATCACTAACGGCCAGGAAGTCGCGCACAAGGTATCCAGCGAAATCAACCAGGCGGGTGATGCTCTGCGCGGCATTGTACAATCGATTTCCGAGATCAACGGCATGAACGTACAGATTGCGACTGCGGCGGAAGAACAGAGCGCGGTATCGGAATCCATCGCCAGCAATATCGTGTCGATTTCCGATTACAGTGATCGGGTAGTCAACCATTCGCAACATAATCTGCAACTCATCGAGTCGCTGAATCATCTGGCGCAATCGCTGGATGAACTGGCGGCTAAATACCGGATTGTCCAGTAAGCCGGGTGAGGCGATTCAGTGTTTTGAAGCCGGGACCTGTCCCGGTTTTTTTGTGCCCGGAAAGTGTTCAGCGACATCGATTGCGGACGTATCGGTCGACTTTTGTTATTCTGCCGGAAAACATCGACGAGGCAGAATCATGGACTGTGTGATATCAAGCGACCGCGCGCGAATCGATCTGGATGTTGTTTATGACTACCTGAGTCATCGATCTTACTGGGCGCAAGGACGCAGTCGAGAGCGGATCAAACAATCGATCGAGCATTCGATGTGTTTTGGGCTTTATGATGAGCATGGCAAGATGCTTGGCTTCGCCCGGGTGGTGTCGGATACGGTTGTGTTCGCCTATCTGATGGATTTTTTCATTCTGGAAGATTATCGCAGCCGGGGGCTGGGCTCGAAACTGCTGCGTCATATTCTGGATCAGCCTGAGTTGCAGGTTCGGCTCTGGTTTCTTGCGACGCAAGATGCTCATCCCCTGTATGAGCGCTTTGGCTTCACGGCACTGGATAATCCCGAGCGTTATATGTTTAAACGGGATGTGCGTTATCTGTAGCCCGCAAAAAGGCAGCGCCTTCTGTATTTTTTTCGGCCTTTGTGGACAGGCGGTTGTTAGTCGTAAACTGGCTATTTTTGCTGTGGCGAGTATGCGACTATTGCAGGGCTGGTAAACTGATTCTGCTCAAGCAGAGGGCATTATAGAAGGGAATAAAAATGAAAAAATATCTGTTAGTGGTTCTGGGCGTATCCTGTTGTTCACATCTAAATTCTGTTCTGGCCGATCGTGAAAACGATACGTGGCAGCAATATCGGGCCGACAAAGCCATCAACGAACTGGACGCGGAGTTCGATCAGGCTGCGCCGCAACCGAAGGTGGTGGAGCGGGTTATCGAACGAGTGGTTGAAAAACCGGTGATTGTCGAACAGCCTGCCCCGCAACCTGCTGTCGCTCCCCAGCCTGAACCGCAACCTGAGTCGGACATGGTGGCGCAACCGGGCCGTGTGTCGGTGACTATGGATGGTATCGTGTTCGATGTTTACGACTGCCGCCTTGCACAGGGCACGCTTCAATGTGGGCTGGATGTAATCAGTGTCGGCCAGGACGGTGATCTGAAACTGTACGCCAGTTATGGCAGTAACAGCAGCCGCCTGTTCGATGCGCAGGGCAATGAGTATTCAATGGCATCGGTCGCCATCGGCAATAAATCTCATAAACGACATATGCGCAAAAAGTTCATTGCTGATGTGCGTTCGAAAGGCCGGGTAGAGTTTCAGAACGTATCATCCGATACGTCGAGTATCGCCATGCTTGAGCTGGTAATTCATAATTTTCAACACAATCAGCTGCGCCGGGTTCAATTCAGGAACGTGGCGCTGGCACAATAAAAATTGCATCACTATTAAATTTTTTAAAAAAGGGGAGCTTGCTGTGGCTGATGAACAGAACAGAGATATTTACACGCCGCCTGATGCGGAACTGGGTGCGGAAGCAGGATTAGGACAGGAAGAGTATTTCAGCGTTTCGATTCAGAAACTGATTGTGATGTATGCGATCACGCTGGGTGGCTATTCACTGGTGTACTTTTATCAGAACTGGAAGCTGCAGAAGTTGCGCCATGGACTCAATGTGATTCCGGTGCTGCGTGCAATATTCGCCATCTTTTTTACCCACAGCCTGTTTTCCAGGATACGTGCCAGCGCAGAGGAACGAAACATCGAAGGCACTTCCGGATTTAGCGGACTGGCGACCCTGTATGTGGTATGTACCCTGTTGTCGTCGATCAATGTCAACCTGGGTCCGACCAGTCAGCTGGTCTATCTGATGTTGAATCTGGCGGGGATTGTTTTGCCTCTGGTTGCACTTTATCCGCTAGTGGTCGTGCAGCGCGTTGTACAGCAGATCAATCACGATGAGGCAGGTGAGTTGAACAGCCAGTTCACCGTTTACAACTGGATTTTCATTCTGCTTGGTGCGTTTATGTGGGTATCGATTCTGCTGGGAATCTATATGCTGATGTTCGGGGAATTGCCCGTGCAATAAATGGCGCGAGATGCTGCGTTTCAGGGACGGTGTTTCTTAATGAACTCGGCAGCCAGTTGTTCGGCCTGGTGTTTTTCGTCGCGATCCAGCCGCGCAAACACATAGGCTTTGTTGTTTTCCGCGCTGTTCAGTTTCTGCTCCGCAGCCGCGCTCAGCCACGCATAAGCCAGTACCGGATCTTTCTCCGTGCCGCGACCGTTGAAATACATCAGTCCCAGGTTGGCCTGGGCATCTGCGGCGCCGGCACGCGCCGCTTTTTCGTACCAGCGAAACGCTTCGCGTAAATCCTGCGGGATACCGGTGCCGTATTCATGCATGTGGGCGAGATTATACTGTGCCCCGACATGGCCTTGTTCCGCGGCCCGGTAATACCAGCGCATGGCCAGTTCCGCATCCTGTTTGACGCCCAGACCCTTGGCGTAGAGTACGCCGAGATTGTATTCGGCTGCCGCATTGCCCTTGCGCGCGGCATTCTGCAGCAGTTTCGCGCCCTGTGTCGGGTCCTTGTCCACGCCACGGCCCAGTGCATACATGCGTCCGAGTCGGGCCTGGGCGTCGCTGTCGCCGGCCTGCGCCGCACTCTGAAACCATTGCAGGGCGCGGCCCGGGTCCTTGTCCACACCGCGGCCTTCGCTGTACATCACCCCCAGGTTGTATTGCAGTTCCACATCGCCGGCCTGGGCCAGCGGTTGCCAGATGCGGATGGCTTCCTGGTAATGGCCCTGGCGGTAAGCTTGCAGACCGTCTTCGCGAGGACCGGCGGTGCCGTGACTGATCAGCAGCAGCTGGCCAAGAAACAGAAAGATGAACAGGAACGGGTGAGTTTTACGAATCACGGTACTTTAATTATTTGCGCTGTATTGCTTCATAGTTTAGTACCTGCTGAATAAATTGTGCCCTGTGCTCGTGCTCCAGCAGGTCTTCTTCTTCGGCCACCGGCAGGCCGGGGAAGCGCTCGACGATGGTGGCTGCGAACAGGCCGCGGATATTGTCATCGATGACTCGGTCGCCATCGTACAGGGGCAGGTTGCGCAGGCCGCAACTCGGCGAGCGGGCCTTGAAGACATAACCGGCGATGTCGAGGAGCTGTTGCGGCTTGTCACTGCAGAAATGACGCATAGCATCGGTGACGTCGATTTGTGCGTCGTCACGACCCACCATGTGAACACCGTCCGCGGTATTGGCCAGGATCAGCGGCGGCCGCGGTACGTTGAGGCCGATTTCCACTTCGGGACATACCGCGCGTAATTCGAAATATTCCGCCAGTTCAGCACAGAGTTCGGGAAAATGCTTGAGCTCGCCGTCATAGCGCACCCGGTTGCCGAGCAGGCAACTGCTGATCGCAACAACCGGTTTGCGTGGCGCTTCGCTCATGGCGTCAGGCTTTGGCGCCCATCTTGATGGCCCGGTCGCGGGTTTTACCCGCTTCCACTGCGCGTACCCCCGCGTCCCAGTTGGGCATGGTTTCCGGCCAGCCGAAGCTGTGCTGCTGGATCAGATCGCAGAGCATCTTGATGTGGGCCGGCTGGTCATTGAGTGCCGGGATGTAGTGATAGGCTTCGCCGCCGGCCTGCAGAAAGATTTCACGATTTTCCATGGCGATTTCTTCCAGGGTTTCCAGGCAGTCGGCGGAGAAGCCGGGGCAGATCACATCCACCGATTTCACGCCCTCGCCAGGCAGTTTTTCCAGGGTTTCGTCGCAATAGGGTTTGAGCCATTCTTCCTTACCGAAATGTGACTGGAACACCACCTGCCAGGACTGGCCACGCTCTTCCAGTTTGAGTTTCTCCGCCACCAGGCGTGCGGTTTTCTGGCAATGGCAGAAGTACGGGTCGCCGTGATCGAAATAGCGTTTAGGGATGCCATGGAAAGAGAACAGCAGCCGGTCCGGGGTTTCGCCCCGTTCCTTCCAGCTGGATTCGATACTCTGGGCCAGCGCCTCGATGTAGCCGCCGTGATCGTGATAACTGTTGATGAAACGCATGTCCGGCAGCCAGCGCCAGTGGCGCAGTTCTTCGGTGACCGCATCGAATACCGAGGCTGTGGTGGTGCCGGAATACTGGGGATACATGGGCAGAATCAGCAGCCGATGGGCGCCCGCCTTACGCAGGCCGCGCAGGCCCGCGCCGATTTCCGGTTTGCCGTAGCGCATGGCCACATCCACCAGCACATTGCCGCGAATCTGTTTCTGCAACTGCTTTTCAACCGCCTGCGCCTGTTTCTTGCTGATGGCGATCAGTGGTGAGCCCTGATCGGTCCACACCTTCCGGTAGGCTTTTGCCGAACGGCGCGGCCGAAAACGGAGTATGATGCCATGCAGAATCAGCCACCACAGGGCGCGGGGGAACTCGATGACCCGCGGGTCCCAGAGGAATTCCGCGAGGTATTTGCGGACTGAGCGGGTGGTGGGCTGGTCCGGCGAGCCCAGGTTCACCAGCAGTATGCCGATGCGCTCCTGGGGGCCGTGCAGGTATTTGAAATCGTCACTTTTATTTTGATTAAACATGGATTCCGCGCGTGGTGGGTCAAATTGGCCGAAATTATAACAATTAAGCCCCCGAATTGGTTCAAACCCGTATAAGAATCTTGTAACATACGTCCTCATTTTTTTGCACTAATCCGTGGCATTCCCGCCCGCGGTTTAGGCGTTCATATAAGATTTCGGACGCAACCGATCCGAGCATCTGTCCTTAAGCAGGAGTAACAAGAATGCCAATACGTCTGGCAGTACCGAACGAAATTGCGCCCGGTGAGCGTCGCATTGCGCTCGAGCCCGGTGTCGCCAAGCGCCTGATTGATATGGGTGTCGAGGTGTGCATGGAAAAAGGTGCGGCATTATCGTCCCATTTCCATGACGAGGCTTTCGAAGGTGTGAAGATTATCGATACACCCCAGGAGCTGTACAAAGACGCGGATGTGATTTTCAAAGTTCAGCCGCCGACACTCGATGAGCTGGACATGATCCGAGATGGTGCAGTCATCGTCGGTTTCATGGCGCCGCATCTGAACGAGGCCGTTACCGATAAAATGGTGCAAAAGAACATTACCAGCCTGGCCATGGAACTGGTGCCCCGCATCACCCGTGCCCAGTCCATGGATGCCCTGTCTTCACAGGCGGCCATCGCGGGATATAAAGGTGTGCTGATGGGGGCCGACCTGGCCAGCGTGTTCTTTCCCATGCTGACCACCGCCGCGGGCACCATTCGCCCGGCCAAGGTGCTGGTGATCGGTGCCGGTGTGGCCGGTCTGCAGGCGATTGCAACGGCCAAGCGTCTCGGCGCCGTGGTGGAAGCCTACGACGTACGCTCAGCGACCAAGGAGCAGTGTGAGTCGCTGGGTGCCAAGTTCGTCGATACCGGCGTCAGCGCTGATGGCGAAGGTGGTTATGCCCGTGAGCTGACCGACGACGAGAAAAAACAACAACGCGATGTGCTGGCACAGCATGTGTCCATGTCCGACGTGGTGGTATCCACTGCAGCCATCCCGGGTCGTCCTTCCCCGAAAATCATCGATAAAGATATGGTCGCCAACATGAAAGTGGGCGCGGTCATCGTCGACCTGGCGGCCGAAGGCGGCGGCAACTGCGAGCTCAGCGAGCCCGGCAAGACTGTCGACTACGACTGCTGCGTAACCATCCATGCGCCGCTGAACGTGCCCAGCCAGGTGCCGGTGCATGCCAGCGAAATGTATTCCAAGAACCTGTTTAACCTGGTATCGCCCTTCATCAAGGAAGGCGGTGAACTGGAGCTGGATTGGGAAGACGAAGTCATCGCCAATTGCGCTCTGACCCACGACGGGGAAATCAAGAGTGAACGCTATCGCCGTGCGGAGGTGACAAAATGATCGAAGGCTTCACAGCACTCTATATATTCATGCTTTCAGCATTTACCGGTTACGAGGTCATCAGCCGCGTACCGGTCATCCTGCACACCCCGCTGATGTCCGGCTCCAACTTCGTGCACGGTATCGTGCTGGTGGGCGCCGTGGTGGTCATGGGTCACGCCGAAACCGGCCTGGAACTGGCCATCGGATTCGTGGCGGTGGCACTGGCTGCAGGTAATGCCGTGGGTGGTTATGTCGCCACGGTGCGCATGCTGGAAATGTTCAAGAGCAAGGGAGATAAATGATGCAGACTTTTGTACAGATCGTTTATTTCCTCACCGCCGTGGTATTCATCCTCGGCCTGAAACAGATGAGTTCGCCGAAGACCGCGCGTGGCGGTATCGTCTGGGCGGGCATCGCCATGATAGCGGCTTCGCTGGTGGCCTTCCTGGAACCCGGTGTGCTGGCCCACGGCAGCAACGTACTGTTGATCGTGATCGCGATTGCAGTAGGTTCGGCAGTCGCCTATGTCACCGCCAAGCGCGTGGAAATGACCGACATGCCGCAGATGATCGCCATCTACAACGGCATGGGCGGCGGCGCGGCCGCGGCCATCGCTGGTGTGGAACTGGTTAAGGTTGCTTCCAGCGGTGCACAACTGGACAGCGTAACCCAGGTGCTGGCGGTACTGGGTGCGATTATCGGTGCGGTCTCTTTCTCCGGTTCCGGTATCGCGTTTGCCAAGCTGCAGGGCCTGATGAACAAGACTATTCGCCTGCCCATGCACCAGATGATGAATCTGGCGCTGTTCATCGCCACCCTGGCCACCGGCGCCATGATCGGCTTCGGTGGTGGTGATGTCTCCATGGGCCTGGTGCTGATCTTCTTCGCCCTGGCACTGGTGCTCGGCATCATGGTCACCATGCCCATCGGCGGCGCCGACATGCCGGTGGTGATTTCCCTGTTCAACGCCTTTACCGGTCTGGCTGTAGCCTTCGAGGGTTTCGTACTGCAGAACGCGGCGATGATCATCGCCGGTACCGTGGTGGGTTCTTCCGGTACCCTGCTGACCCAGTTGATGGCGAAAGCCATGAATCGTAAGATCACCAATGTACTGTTCTCCAGCTTCGGTTCTTCCGGCGGCGGTGAAGAAGAGTCCATCGAAGGCTCGATGAAAGAGATCCAGGGCTCCGATGCGGCGGTGATGATGGCCTATGCACAGAAAGTCATCATCATCCCCGGTTACGGTATGGCGGTCGCTCAGGCCCAGCACAAGGTGCAGGAGCTGACCCAGCTGCTGGAAGAGAAGGGTGTTACCGTTAAATTCGCCATCCATCCGGTGGCCGGCCGTATGCCGGGCCACATGAATGTGTTGCTGGCGGAAGCGGGTGTCGAATACGACAAGATCTTCGACCTGGATGAAATCAACCAGGAGTTCCCGACCGCTGATGTGGCGCTGGTGATCGGTGCTAACGACGTGGTGAACCCGGTTGCGCGTAGTAATCCGGATAGCCCGATCTACGGCATGCCGATCCTCGATGCCGACAAGGCGAAGAACTGCATTGTCATCAAACGTGGTCGTGGTGCCGGTTTCTCCGGTATCGAAAACCACCTGTTCTACGCCGATAACACCCGTATGCTGTACGGTGACGGCCAGAAAGCCGTGGGCGAACTGATCGCCGGTGTGAAGCAGATGTAATCTGTCGGGGCGGCAATTTTGTCGCCCCAATCCTCCCTTCCTCCCGAAAAAATGCTAATCTTCTAATATCCAGTAACATACTGTTTCAAATGAATACATTTATAACGAGAAGCGGTTGTGCAACCAAATAGCGAAGTTTTAAAGCTTTCCAAACAGGGAAAAAAACTGATGAAGCAGCGTAAATATTACGATGCTGAAGAGGTTTTCTTGCAGGCTCTGGATATCGAGCCGGACAACAGTTACATCCTGGTCGGACTCGGCGATCTGTATCGCATCACCAAGAAATTCGGCAAGGCCATCAATTTCTATTCCCGCCTGTTAAAGATTGACGAAGCCAATGTATTCGCCCTGCGCGGTATTGGCGATTCCTACCGCGGCCTGCGCCAGCCGGAGAAGAGCATCGATTTCTGGAAAGCCTACCTGGAAATCAATCGCGGCGATGTCCACGTGATGGTGCGCCTGGCCGACGCTTATAAAAGCATGGGCATGTCCGAAGAGTCGGAGCAGTTGTATCTGCAGTCGGTGGAAATCCAGAAAGACGATCGCTATGCCCTGATGGGCCTCGGCAACCTGTACTACAAGGATCGCGACGACGACAAGGCGCTGCAGTATTTCGAAAAACTCCTCGCGCTGGATGAAAACTATGTCGCGGTACTGACCATGGTCGGCAATATCTACCAGCGTCGCAGTGATTACGAGAACGCCAATACCTATTACAGTAAGGCCATCGAACTGGAGCCGGAAAACAGTTATGCACTGTATGGTCTGGGCAACTGCCAGCGCGGCCTGGGCAACCTGGATCGCGCCATCGAACTCTGGGGCAAGATTCTCGCCAAGGAACCCTACAACCAGAACATACTCAGTCGTCTGGGTGATGCCTGGTTCAACAAAGACGATGTGGATCAGGCGCGCAGTTTGTACGAACGCAGCCTGGATATTGGCTTCGATGCATTCGCTTTAATTGGTATGTCACGGATATATCGTAGTGAAGGTGAGTTTGTTGAAGCAGAGGCCTGTTGTAACCGGGTGTTGATGGAGAAGCCCGGGTTTGAGCGAGCGATTGAGGAGCTTTCTCTTGTTCTGATTGATAAGGATCGGGCAGCGAAATAGGGTTTTTCTTCTTTTTAGTATTTTTAAAAAAAGAGCGGTTAAGC
>CBDULQ010000042.1:0-19197 GCA_965368115.1 uncultured Gammaproteobacteria bacterium
TCTGGAAATCTTCGCCGACCGTGCCCGGACACGCGAGGGCGTGTTGCAGGTCGAGCAGGTCTTCCCGGTGGCGGTGGCTGTCGTCCATGTCCACCTTGTCGAGGATGGCCAGGGCGGTGTCCTGGTCGCCGAGGAAGGCATCACTGCCGTTACGCTGGCTGCGCTGGATCCAGTCGGCGAGTTTGTTGCGGGTGACGATGCCCAGGTAGCTGACAAAGGCGTTGGGGTGTTCGATGCGGTTCTGTTCGAAGGCTTTGATCAGCGCCATCAGCACGTCCTGGCACAGGTCGTCCCAGCTGTCGCGGATGTCGTAGGCGCGGTAGCGGGCAAGGTAGCCGGTGATGACGCGGGTGACCTGCAACAGGGCCAGGCGATCGCCGCGTTGCAGCTTCGCCATCACCTCGAACCAGTCGGTGTTGCTCGTCTCGGTCACCGTTGAATCCTTCGCCCGTATCATTTATGTATCGTGCCCCATTGATCGTGCCTTATGGGTGCTTCGATGTTAACACGCACCGCCCGGGCCACCTACGTGAGCCGGTGGCGTCAGCCGCGTCGCTCCGGGGCCAGCAGGCGGACTCTTTTATATTTGAAAAACGGAATCAACGCCAGGCCGGCAATGAAGCCGCCGATATGCGCGCCCCAGGCGACGCCGCCCTGCTGGTCGCCGCTGGCCAGGGAGCTGCCGATCTGAATGGCGAACCAGAATCCCAGCACCCAGCCCGCCTTGATGCGCACCGTGTACAGAAAAAAGACAATCGGGATGGCGACCAGCACCCGGGCATGGGGATACAGCAGCAGGTAGGCACCGAGTACGCCGGAGATGGCGCCGCTGGCGCCGATCATCGGCACCTGGGAGGCGGTGTTCGGCAAGGCCTGGGTCATGGCCGCGGCAACGCCGCAGAGTAAATAAAATACGATAAAGCGACGATGCCCCATGGCGTCTTCGACGTTGTTGCCGAAGATCCACAGATACAGCATGTTGCCGATGATGTGCATCCAGCCGCCGTGCAGAAACATGGAGGTGAACAGGGTGGCGAAACTCGGCACCGTGATCAGTTCCGGTGGCAGTTCCCGGATGCCGAACAGCACCGCGGGGATCATGCCGAAACTGAACACCGCCAGGTGAGCGTTTTGACCTAATGACAATTGCCAGAAAAAAATCGCCACGCAGGCGACGATGATGCTGATGGTGACAACGGGTTTGATGGAACAGGGATTGTCGTCATGCAGGGGAAACATGATCAGCGATCACTGAGTTCTTCGAGTGCTTCCGCCGCGACTTCGCGTACTTCCGCGTTGCTGTCGTCGAGCAGCGGCCGGATATACTGTTCGGCGCGCGCGTCTTTGCTCAGGCCGAGATAGTGACAGGCATCGTTACGTACGCGCGCGTTGTCGCTACGCGTGTATTCGCCCAGCGCATCGATGTTGCTTTTCAATAAATCGCTGCCGGAGAATTCTTCCATCAGTGCACCGACGCCGATGCGAGCCGATAGCGAGGTTTCTTCGCCGGCCATGAGTTCGAGCAGGGCGGAAAAATAATCGGCGTTGTTTTCCACCAGTTCCTGCACCTTGTTGATTTCGCCGGAGGTCATCAGCTCTTCGAAATACTGGCCCATGATGCCCGGATCGTTGACCCGTTCCACCCACTGTTTGAGTTCGCCCTGGCTACGCAGGCCGACCAGTTCGAAATCGCCGATCTTCACCCAGGGTACTGAACGTACATTGAGCTGTTGTGCGCGTTCCGGGTTCTGCTGGATATTGATCACTTCCAGGCTGCCGATGGTACCGGCCTTGACCAGTTCGGATAAAGCCTGCAACACCATCGGGCAATGCTGGCATCCGGTGGCGATCATCAGGGTGACGTGGGGACTGCTCATAAAGATTCCTCGTTGCAACGCAACGGGGAATCTATCATCAATCGCCTGCGGGCGCCAAATCAGGCGCCGGCATCGAAGGCGTGTATTTTGTCGGCGGGTTGTTTGATGGGCAGGCTGATCTTGAAGCAGGTACCGATACCCGGGGCGCTGTCCACGTGAATATTACCGTGATGTTTTTCGATAATGCCGTAGGACAGGGCGAGTCCCAGTCCGGTGCCCTGGCCGATCGGTTTTGTGGTGAAGAAGGGATCGAATATCTTGCTCAGTTTTTCCGCTTCGATACCGCAGCCGGTGTCTTCGATTTCGATGATGACATGATCGTCCTGTTGCCAGGTGCTGATGTAAATTTCACCCTGTTCTTCGATGGCCTGACCGGCATTCACCAGAATGTTCATGATCACCTGGTTGATCTGTGATGCGATGCATTCGACGCGTGGGATATCACCGAACTCCCGGTGCACGGTGGCTTTATACTTGAGTTCGTTGTGCGCGATGTTGAGTGTGCTGTCGATGCCGGCATGCAGGTCGGCGGCTTCGAAATGCTGTTCGTTAACGTGTGAAAAGTGTTTCAGGTCCTGAATGATCTGGGTGACACGATCCAGGCCGTCCTGGGATTCGTTGATCAACTGGTGTAGATCATCGCGCAGGAAATCGATATCCACTTCGGCACGCACTGCGTTGATCTGCTGTTGTTGAGGCGTCAGGGTATCGTTGTCGAATACATGCTGTTCCAGACAGTCGATGTATTTCAGCAGGTCTTCGAAATAATTTTTCAACGTCGACATGTTGGAATGGGAGTAACCCACCGGGTTATTGATTTCATGTGCGACGCCGGCGGCGAGCTGGCCGATGGAAGCCATCTTTTCCGATTGCACCAGCTGGTCCTTGGCCAGTTTGAGATCCTCGAAGGCCTTGTTCAGGGTGGCGTGCTGTTTTTCCAGTGCCTGCTTGGCGTCGAACAGTTCGCGGGTTTCGTTTTCCAGCAGTTCTTCCGCGCGCAGACGGGCTTTGCGCTCGCGCAGAAAGGCGACTTCCCAGGTGTCCTGAATGATGGGGGTGACCTGTGATTGCATAATGCCCTCCGTTAAATGAATCGTAGCTCGAGCCGGCAATGGTCGTCGCCGTTATGCATGCAGCTCGGGTGTTCGATGTCGATGTCTTCACCAAAGTAGTCCGCCGTGCCGTCAATCATGCCTTCGGCGAAATGGCACAGTTTGCGTGGCGAGGCATAACGCATCACCAGGGTGCTGGCATCCGGTTCCTGGTATTCGAAATCCGGTAACTCGGCATTGGGATACAGTTTGCGCACTTCCTGGTGAATGACCCGGTGTACGTTTTTCAGAAACGAGCGGGCATCGTGGTTCCTGAACAGGGCCGGGTAAAGGCGGGCGAACTGGCCCAGTGCATATTTACCGAAATGGCGAATCAGGCCGGGAGCCGGGGTGCCGGTCATTTGTGCCAGGCCTGCGACCAGGGTATTGAGTTCGACGTCGTCGTAGTTGTCCGCAGCGGTGTAGGCGCCGCCGGAGGGCAGTTCGGAATATTCCACCAGGCGGTTCCATTCATCCATGCCCATCTGTTCTTCGATCATCTGACCCAGGGTAGTGAATACAATGCCTTTCATGGGGAACCTCGCTTACGGCCTTGGCAGTCGTCTAGTTAAAAGTCTTAAATGTCATGATAGTCATAATATGCAAAATATCAAGAAAAATTGGTGACGATATTTTATACTCATGAAAAAAGGGCAAGCTATGAAACAGGTACTCACCACCGGGGACATCGCCAAATACTGCAACGTCAATCTGCGCACCGTGATCCGCTGGATCGAGCGCGGTCATCTGAAGGCGCACAAGTTGCCGGGGCGGGGCGACAACCGGGTGCAACTCGCGGATTTCATCGCTTTTCTCAGTGCCAACGACATGCCGTTGCCGGAGGAACTGGCCGAGCAGGGGCGTCGAATACTGGTGGTGGAAGACGATCCAACCACTGCGATGGTGATCCAGAAAATGCTGGAAAAAGAAGGTTTTACTACCGAAATCGCCACCGACGGTTTTCGTGCCGGCATGCTTATCAGTAGTTTTCGTCCGCGCCTGATCACCCTGGATCTGGATATTCCCGGCCTCAACGGCTTCCAGGTGCTGCAGTATGTGCGCGAGTCGGAAGATCCCTGGCTACAGCAGCTCAAGGTGCTGGTGGTGTCCGGCCAGGATCGCGCCGAACTGGACAAGGCGCTGGCGCGTGGCGCCGACGAAGTGCTGGAGAAACCGGCGCGCGGCCCGGATATCCTGGCCGCGGCTCACCGCCTGCTGGGCGACTGAACCGGAACTGTCCGAAAATCCGCTGAGCTGCGCTGGGTCGGCCCGGGCAGAGTCGCTTATCCAGCCGTTCAATCCTTGTTCCGGCATCCGCTCATTCCATCTTGTGCTTTCCGGATAGTATCCAATTATCTGATTCTACGAAGATTTCCATCTCCTGTTCGAATAACCGAGTACGTTCGTCGGAATTCCTGCGGGTGGACTTTGCTTTCTGTTGCGATATGTCTATAAATACATCAAGTAATAAATAGTCAACTAATGAGTTTAAGTCGTAATGGCTGAAATGACGGAAGGTTCAGGCGGGTCGCTAACGGCCTTGCATTACACAATCCATCACAGGTACAGGTTATGGCTGCACAGCGCAGAATCTTTGAGCAAGGACCCACCGGCGACGGTGTTTTCGTCGACGATGATGTTTTCGTCCAGTTGATTCGGGCCATCTACAGTTCCCCTAACAACAACTGGACGCTGACCCCGGAACAACGTAAGGGGGTTCCGGGTAGCCTGTTGCTGGCGGTTCAGTACGTGTTGAAACAGGCCTCATCCACCATCGAAGGCTACGAGCGGGCGCTGGATGCAATGGAGCGGACCAACATGCGTAGCCTGTTGCTCAACGATGCCATCACGCGCTGGAGCAAGGTCGACCTGGCGTTGTTCAACGACAGCTCCGCCAATATCGTGCAGATTTATCAGAAATCCCTGAACGACATTCGCAAAGCATTTGCCGCTGATATTGCCGCCTTTGTGCTGATCGATGATCAGCGTGTGCAGCATTACCTGACCGATGGTTTCGAACTGGATGCCGGTGAATCGACCGGGCAGTCCGTATCCGTGTTGTGTGGTCTTGCCGATATGTTGTCGGTACATCAGGCTACGGTTTTCAATCGCCAGCAGGCCGATGTCATCGATTTGCCGCCGGGACATCCGCAGTTGCACAGATTGCTGCTGTTACCGATTCGCACCAATCGCAGCAACATCGGTTTTATCTATCTGGGCAACCAGTCTGAGCCACAGGACGATGATGCGGACGAGTTGCATATCGCGGAATGGTTGAGTGTCGAAATCTCCGCGCTGTTCGAACGTCAGCAGCTCACTCGACAGTTGCATCGCGAGAAAGAAGAGCAGCAACGATTGCTGGAGCATATTCGGTTTGCCCAGATGCAGTTGACCCAGGCGGAAAAAATGGCTTCGGTCGCACGGCTTGCAGCAGGTGTCGCCCATGAGGTGAATAATCCGATCGGTTACGTCAGCTCCAACGTGGTCACGCTGAAAACCTACATCAACAATTTGCTCGACCTGGTGGCCGAATACGCCGCCCGTCAGCACCAGCTTGAACCCGCCGATCAGCAACAGTTGCAACAACTGCGTGCGCGCTACGATGTGGAATTCATCCAGGACGACTCGGCTCACCTGATCGAAGAATCCACCCAGGGTCTGTTACAGGTCAGTTCCATTGTCGCCAGCCTGGAATCCCTGTGCGAGTGGCAGCAGGAAGAGCGTGAACGCATGAACATCAATGACTGTGTGGACACGGTACTGGAACAGCTGGGTGAAAAATCCGCCGTGACCATCGTGCGCGAGTTCGGTGAAGTGGAATGCATTTCCGCGGTGACTTCACAGATCGAAAAGATGCTGCGGAACGTCATCGACAACGCGATTCGTGCCATCGACGACCACGGCGAGGTGCGTATCCAGACCGGTATGCAGGGCGACGATGTATTCCTCAATATCAGCGACAACGGTCGCGGTATCGAAGCGGAAAACCTGAGCAGGATTTTCGATCCCTTTTATACATCCCGAGAGATAGGTGAAGGCATGGGCCTGGGCCTGTCGCTCACTTACAGCATCGTTGAAAAACACAACGGTGCCATACGCGTGGAAAGTGCCCTCGGTGAAGGCACGACATTTTACATTACTTTACGAGGCGAAAGCTGTCACTAAGGAGTCAGCGATGACCATCATGCAACACGATCAGGCTCAACGTGTCATTCCCTTTTCCGTTCTCTTCGTCGACGACGAAAAGAATATTCTGTCTTCTTTGCGTCGACTGTTTCGCCAGGAAGGTTATACCATTCACCTGGCCAACAGTGGCGCCGAAGGCCTGGAAATACTACGTCATCATCATATCGACCTGGTGGTATCCGACATGCGTATGCCGGAAATGAACGGTGCGCAGTTTCTACAACAGGTGGCTGAGCAATGGCCGGGTACTGTGCGCATTCTGCTCACCGGTTATTCGGAAATTTCCTGCACCATCGATGCCATCAACAAGGGGCGCATCTACCAGTACATCAGCAAGCCCTGGGAAGACAACGATATCAAACTCAGCGTACGCCAGGCTTTGCGCGGTAAACAGATCGAACGTGAGCGCGATCACCTGTTGAAAGTGACCCGCCAGCAAAACGAGGAACTGGAACAGCTCAACAACAACCTTGAAAGCATGGTTGCGGCACGCACGTCCGAAGTGGAACAGACCATGTCCATGCTGGAGACCGCTTTCGACTCTATCAAGAGCAGTTACAACGCGACGGTGAAAATCTGTTCCAACCTGATCGAGATGCGCGAGGGCACCCTGCAGGGCCATTCCTCGGTGATTGCCGAACAGGCCCGCCAGCTGGCGCTGACCCTGGGCATGTCCGAGCAGGATGCCGAGCAGGTGTACAACGCCGGTTTGCTACGCGATATCGGCAAGATGGGCCTGCCGGACAGTTTCATCCGCAAACCCTACGAAGATCTCGATGCGCTGGCGAAGGAAGAATTCGAGCGTCATGTGTTCATCGGCGAAAGTATTTTGGCGTCCATCGAGCCTTTGCAGGATGCGGCGAAAATCATTCGTCACTACCGCGAGAATTTCGATGGTGGCGGTTACCCGGATCGACTGATCGGTGAAGCCATCCCGCTGGGTGCGCGCATCCTGTCGGTGGTGAACGATTATGATGCCCTGCAGACCACCCGGCTGTTGTCGCAATTGCTGACGCCGCAGGAAGCCGAGCTGTACCTGCGTGAGCACGAGGGCACCCTGTACGATCCCGAAGTGGTCCGCGCCTACATTAAACAGCTGAATCATCAGCGTTCGGTGGATCATGAAGACCTGGAAGTACGCGTTGCCAGCAACCGACTAAAAGCCGGCATGCGCCTGTCCCGCGATCTGCGTACCAGCGGCGGTGTGATGCTGTTGTCCAGCGGCTACGTACTGGGCGAGTACATGATCCATCAGCTGTGCTCGCTGGAACAGAACCTGAACGAGGCATTTCAAATCTACATACAGCGGCGGCATTAAATGTACGACAGGGCACCTCGCCGCTGTTGCTGAGCCTGCCGAGGATTTGCGGTATATTGCAGGAACGTCCACACCACGCGCGGAGTCCTGCCCGGCCATGAGTATGGTAAAACCGAACAAATCCCGAGGCGCCCTGTCCAATCCGCATAATCGATTTCATGAAGCCCGTGGTGATTGGGTAGAAGACGGCTGGTTCCCGCAACTGGATGCGGGAACCCTGCCTACTGAAGTCACGCTACAGCCGGCCCGATCCATCCTCACACGCAATCAGTCGCCGGATGTACCCTTTGCACAATCCATCAACGCCTATCGCGGCTGCGAGCACGGCTGTATCTACTGTTTCGCGCGACCGACCCATGCCTACCTGGACCTGTCGCCGGGCATCGACTTCGAAACGAAAATTATCGCCAAGCCCAATGCGGCCGCACTGCTGCGTCGTGAACTGGCAGCAAAACGTTATCAGTGTCAGACCATCGCCCTGGGAACCAACACCGATCCTTACCAGCCTGCGGAACTGAAGCTGGAACTGACCCGGCAGATTCTGCAGGTCTGCGCCGAGTTCAACCAGCCGGTGAGCATCGTCACCAAGTCGGCGCTGGTGGAGCGCGATCTGGATATTCTGCAGCCCATGGCCGAGCGCGGCCTGGCCGAAGTGCTGATATCGGTGACCAGCCTGGATCGCGATCTGTCGCGCATCATGGAACCGCGTGCCGCGGTGCCGGCGCGGCGGCTGAAAACCCTGCAGCGACTGAAACAGGCCGGTGTGCCGACGGGTATACTGCTGGCGCCGGTGATTCCGTTTCTCAACGACCAGGAAATCGAAGCCATTCTGCAGGCCTGCGCCGAGGCGGGTGCCGAGTCTGCGGGTTATGTGCTGCTGCGCCTGCCGCTGGAGGTGAGCGACCTGTTCGAGGCGTGGCTGCGAGAGCATGTGCCGCTGAAGGCGGATCGCATCATGCAGCGGGTACGCGATTGTCGGCAGGGCAAAACCTACAGTGCCGAATTCGGTCAACGCATGACCGGCAGCGGCGAATATGCCGAACTGATTCGCCATCGTTTCAAACTGGCGGCGAAAAAACGGGGTCTGCATCGCCTGCGCTCGGCGCTGGACTGCAGCCGGTTCCAGGTGCCGTCGGCGCTCACTGACGATGGCCCGCAACTTTCACTGTTCTGAACGGGATTCTTCATGAGCATCTGGCACGGTCAAGCGGATTTACAGCAACTCAACCAGCGCGGCGAGGGGACTGCGGTGTCGCATATGGGTATCGTCATCACCGAGATCGGCGATGATTACCTGGCCGGCACCATGCCGGTGGACGAACGCACCCGCCAGCCGCGCGGTATTCTGCACGGCGGCAGCTCGGCGCTGCTGGCGGAGACGCTGGGCAGTATTGCGGCCAATTACTGCGTCGACCCGGACAAATACTTCTGTGTGGGGATGGAAATCAACGCCAACCACCTGCGCTCGGTGAAAGCCGGCCAGGTCACCGGCGTGGCGCGGCCGCTGCATCTGGGGCGCAGTACCCAGGTGTGGGAGATTCGCATCAGCAACCAGGCCGACAAGCTGGTTTGCGTATCGCGGTTGACCATGGCGGTGGTGGCGCGGCAGGGCGGTTGAGATGATAGAATGCTCCCATCAAACAATATCGAGCAACATCGGGTAAGGGTATGAAAAAACTGGTGGCCGTCCTGCAGGGTGAATCGCAGGTGGAATATGACCGCAGCAAACCGCTGCCGGAACAGCAACAACAGTATCTGGATCGTATGGACGAGCAGATGGATCAGGGTATTCCGCAGGGCGCCGGCCATATTTTTGCGCCGGACCTGCAACAGAAAGCCCAGTTCGTCGCCAATCAGCTGATCCACGCCATCAAGACCGAAAACGAGCAGCTGGCCGCGGCAACCCTGGCCTACCTGGCCAATCGGCTGCCCGATCTGTTGCAGGTGGTCGCCGAAGAAAACGACGGCAACACCACCATCAAGCTGGTCTACGATCGCGAATACGCCCCGGCACAGCCCGTCAACTTCATCAAACCCGGCCAGCTCAATAGCTGAGCCGCGAGCCGATCATGCAGTCACAGTCCATCGTCGTTCTCGGTGCTTCAGACAAGCCACATCGCTTCGCCAACAAGGCGATTCGCATGTTGCTGGAATACGGTTACCACGTGGTGCCGGTGCACCCGAAACTGAAGAACATCGAAGGACTGGCGGTCAAACACGATCTGCAACATATTCAGGAGCCGGTGGATACACTCACTGTGTACGTCGGTCCGCAACGCATACAGCCGATGATCGAATCCATTGTCCAGCTCAACCCGGCACGGGTGATTCTCAATCCGGGTACCGAATGTGATGAGCTGGAACTGGCCCTGCTGCATGCGGATATTTCTTTCGTCAAGGACTGCACCCTGGTCATGCTGGAGCAGGGGCGCTTCTGACATCAATTGATTTCTTGCAAGGACAGGTCCTGACAGGGATGTTAAAAATGCCAGTCATATGGCGTGTTTAAGCTCTGCGCTGACCCTGATCGTAACGCCTGCTCAGAAGGAGTGTTTCATGGCTTATGTGTTGCCCTTTTCAGAAATCGGTATCAACGACGTGGCCCAGGTGGGCGGTAAGAACGCATCGCTGGGTGAGATGATTTCCGGGTTGTCGGAAGCCGGCATCAAGGTGCCGGGCGGGTACGCGACCACCTCCGATGCCTATCGCCACTTTATCGAATACAACGGGCTTTACGATTCGATCAGTGAACTGCTGGATCGCATGGACATCAATGACGTCCATTCACTGGCGCGTACCGGCAAACAGATTCGTAGCTGGATCATGCATGCGGACATGCCGCCGGACCTGGCCGATGAAATCGTCGCCGCCTATGAACAGCTGGAGCAGCAATACGGTGAATACCCGGATGTTGCCGTGCGCAGTTCGGCGACCGCCGAAGACCTGGCGCACGCGTCGTTCGCCGGTCAGCAGGAAACCTATCTGAATATTTCCGGGCGCCGCAATCTGCTCAACACCTGTAAGCGCGTTTACGCCTCGCTGTTCACCGATCGGGCCATTTCCTATCGTGAGTACAACGACTTCAAACATATGGACGTTGCGCTGTCGGTGGGCATCCAGAAAATGGTGCGTTCCGATACCGGTTCTTCCGGCGTCATGTTCACCCTGGATACGGAAAGCGGTTTTCGCGATGTGGTGTTCATCAACGCCGCTTACGGGCTGGGCGAGAATGTGGTGCAGGGCGCCGTGAATCCCGACGAGTTTTATGTGTATAAAAATACCCTGCGCGACGACACGCGACCGATCATTCGTCGCCACCTGGGCGAGAAAGCCATCAAGATGGTGTATGCGCAGGATTCCACTGCGGGCATGTCGACACGCAATGTCAAAGTCACCAAGGAAGATCGGCGCCAGTTTTCCATCACCGACGACGATGTGCTGCAACTGGCGCGCTATGCCATCACCATCGAAAGACATTACGGTCGACCGATGGACATCGAATGGGCGAAGGATGGTGAAAACGGCGAGTTATTCATTCTGCAGGCGCGGCCGGAAACCGTGCAGGCGATGCAGACCGGCAAGCTGCAGGAAACTTTCAAGCTGGATCAGCGTGGCGATGTACTGGCGGTGGGCAAGAGTGTGGGTAAACGCATCGCCAGCGGCAAGGCCTGTGTGATTCTCGACGCCAGCGATATGCACAAGCTGGAAGAAGGCGATGTGCTGGTCACCGACATCACCGACCCGGACTGGGAACCGGTGATGAAAAAATCCTCAGCCATCGTCACCAATCGCGGTGGGCGGACCTGCCACGCGGCCATCATTGCCCGTGAATTCGGCATTCCTGCGGTGGTCGGTTGTGGTGATGCGACGAACAGTATCAATCATGCCGATGAAGTCACCGTATCCTGTGCTGAAGGCGACACCGGTTATGTGTATGACGGTCTGTTACCGTTCCGTACCGAGACGCTGGATGTGAGCAATCTGGCGAAGCCGAAGACGCGCATCATGCTCAATCTGGCGAATCCGGAGCTGGCGTTCGAAACTTCGTCGTTGCCGGTGGATGGCGTGGGTCTGGCGCGACTGGAATTCATTATCAACAACACCATTCGCGTGCATCCCCAGGCGCTGATCGATGCGGACAAGCTGGATAAAAAAACGCGCAAGAAAGTCGACAAGATCAGCGCCGGTTATCCCGACCCGGTGAGTTTTTATGTGAAGCGACTGGCGGAAGGTATCGGTACCATTGCAGCGGCCTTTTATCCGCGCCAGGTGATCGTGCGCATGTCGGATTTCAAATCCAATGAGTACGCCAGTTTGATCGGCGGTGATCTATACGAGCCGGACGAAGAAAACCCGATGATCGGTTTCCGTGGCGCCTATCGCTATTCCACCGAACAGTTCCGCGCCTGTTTTGCGCTGGAGTGCGAAGCCATTCTACGCGTGCGCCAGCACATGGGGCTGGACAATGTGGATGTGATGATCCCCTTCGTGCGCAGCGTTGAAGAAGGTGAGAAAGTCCAGCAGCTGATGGCGGACAACGGCCTGGTGCGCGGTGAAAACGATCTCAAGGTGTATTTGATGTGCGAGATTCCGGCCAATGCCCTGCTGGCGGATAAATTCCTCACTAACTTCGACGGCTTTTCCATCGGCTCCAACGACCTGACCCAGCTCACCCTGGGTGTGGACCGGGATTCCGGCCTGATCAGCGGTTACGACGAGCGCAACGAGGCGGTGACCATGATGATGCAGATGGCCATCGAAGCCTGTAAACGGCAGGGTAAATATGTGGGGATCTGTGGCCAGGCACCGTCGGATTTTCCGGAAATCACCTGCTGGTTGGTGGAGCAGGGTATTTCGTCGATTTCATTGAATCCGGACAGTGTGATCGCGATGACCGAGGAAGTGCTGAAAGTGGAAAAACAGCGCGAGTGCTGAAGGCTGGTACAATCCACCCGGGCCGATGCTGTCGGCCCGGGTGGACGGTGGTTTACTCTTCGATCAGTTCGAAATCCGCCTTGCTGACACCGCAGTCAGGACAGACCCAGTCGTCGGGCACATCTTCCCATTTGGTGCCCGGCGCGATGCCCTCATCGGGATCGCCGAGTTCTTCGTCGTAAATATAGCTGCATACCAGGCACTGGTACTTTCTCATTAATCTGCTCCGTTACTGCATTGTCGTCAGGGGCGACATGATGGCGTCCCAACGATTTAAAATACAAGTACTTAATGTGGGGCAAAAGCCGCGTTTATCAAGTCGCGAAGATTCATAACATCATTTGATATCGATCAGCATAACTGCTCGCCCGCCGCGCCCGGAGTGGCTAAAATCTTTAAAGGAGCTGCTGATTAATTCTGGACTCAGGATTTCCGTCCATGAATTAGTCACAGGTTCCTCAAGTACATACAGCCGGGAGGGGCGCTTGAATACATCACTGGGCGCTTTGCTCAAATCCATGACCGGTAGCCTGCGCGATCTGATGCCGATCATTCTGGTTGTCACTTTTTTTCAGCTGGTGGTGCTGCAGCAACCTATCCCGAATTTCTTCGATATCATCATCGGCACCCTGTTCGTGGTGCTGGGTCTCACCTTTTTTATTTACGGGCTGGAAATGGGGCTGTTCCCCATCGGCGAGTCCATGGCGAATGCTTTTGCACGCAAGGGGAGTGTGTTCTGGTTGTTGCTGTTCGCTTTCTGCCTGGGATTCGGTACCACGGTCGCCGAACCGGCGCTGATCGCGGTGGCCGACGAGGCTTCTCAGGTGGCGGCTAACGGTGGAATGATCGTTAATACCCACGAAGCCATGGAAGCCTACGCCGACGGTCTGCGGTTTACCGTGGCGTTTTCCGTGGGGCTGGCCATCGTGCTTGGCGTATTGCGTATTCTCAAGGGCTGGTCGATTCAATATATGATCATGGGCGGATATGTACTGGTGGTGATCATGACCGCATTCGCGCCACGGGAAATTATCGGCATTGCTTACGATTCCGGTGGTGTGACCACGTCGACCATTACCGTGCCGCTGGTCACTGCGCTGGGCGTGGGGCTGGCCAGTTCGATCCAGGGGCGGAACCCGATGATCGACGGTTTCGGCCTGATCGCTTTTGCTTCACTGACGCCGATGATCTTCGTCATGGCTTATGGGATGATCATCTGATGGATTTTATCCTGCAGCTCTCGGAAACCATATTCAACACCCTGTACGATGTGCTGCCGATCGCGGTGATTATTTTTGGCTTCCAGTTCCTGGTGATTCGTAAACCGATTCCCAACCTGAAACGCGTATTGATCGGTTTTGTGTATGTGCTGATCGGGCTGTCGCTGTTCCTGATGGGACTGGAAAAAGCCCTGTTTCCGCTCGGCAAGCTGATGGCGGATCAACTCACCAATCCGGAATTTATTTATCACGGCGTCGAGAGTGCGGTGCAGCATTTACGGGATATACACTGGTCCGATTATTACTGGGTGTACCTGTTTGCTTTTGCCATTGGTTTCAGTACCACCATTGCCGAACCTTCGCTGATCGCGGTGGCCATAAAAGCCAACGAAGTATCCGGCGGCGCCATCGGCGTATGGGGATTGCGCATTGCGGTCGCCATCGGTGTGGCGGTGGGTATTTCGCTGGGCAGCTTCCGCATCGTCAGCGGTCTGCCGATTCATTATTTCATCATCGTCGGCTATATCGTGGTGGTGATACAGACTTTCTTTGCGCCGCGCATGATTGTGCCGCTGGCCTATGATTCGGGTGGTGTGACCACGTCCACCGTGACTGTGCCGCTGGTGGCGGCACTGGGCCTGGGTCTGGCGGACACCGTGCCCGGACGCAGTGTACTGATCGATGGCTTCGGGCTGATTGCGTTTGCCAGCCTGTTCCCGATGATGACGGTAATGGCCTATGCGCAACTTTCCGAATACCGTGCGCGACGTTCCAGAACAGACGACGAGGTGAAAAATGCACTTTAAATTGATTATTGCGTTGGTCGAAGACGCCAAAACGGATAAGGTCATGAAAGCTGCGCGCGAGTCGGGCGCCACCGGTGCCACGATTATCAGCAATGCACGCGGTGAAGGCCTCAAGCAGACGAAAACGTTCTTCGGTCTGCAACTGGAAACCCAGCGCGATGTGTTGCTGTTTCTGGTCGAGGAGCATCTGAGTCGATGCATTCTGGAAACCATCGGCGAAGTCGGGGAATTCGATTCCGGTCCCGGCACTGGTATTGCATTTCAGATTGATGTAGAAGATGCGGTGGGCGTCGCCCATCAGGTCGAAACACTGGTAAAGGTCGTGGAGGATGAATTGTGAGTGACAAACAAATCATTTGCGTAAAAGACGTGATGAAAACCGATGTTGATATCTGCGACGGTAAGATGACGGTGATGGAAGCGCTGGAAAAAATGAAGCATGTGGAAACCAAGTCGCTGATTGTCGACAAGCGTAACGATAACGATGAATACGGCATGGTGCTGTTGTCCGATATCGCCAAGCAGGTGCTGGCCAAGGATCGTTCTCCGAACCGGGTGAATATTTTCGAGATCATGTCGAAGCCGGTGATGAGCGTCGATCCGGAAATGGATATTCGTTATTGCGCGCGCCTGTTTGAACGTTTCGGTCTGGCGCGTGCGCCGGTGGTGGAGAATCGAAAGATCGTCGGTATGGTGAGTTTTACCGATATGGTGCTCAAGGGGCTGGTGCAGATTGATTGATCAGCCGTTCAGCAAATAGGCTTCCGCATGCTCCAGTGCTTCCGGTGTGCCGAACAGCACCAGCACGTCACCCTCCTTCAGTTGCATGCCTGAATTCGGATGCTCGCCCGCATCCGCCGAGCGCCGGTTGCTGCGCACCGTAACACCGGCGCGTTCCAGGTCCAGTTCCGCAATGGTTTTACCCACCGCGAATGCGCCGGCCTGCAGTGTGATGCTGGTCAGGCGTTTTCTCGACTCCTCCGGTTTTTCCAGATCCATATCCTCGTCGCCGTGAAAAAATTCGCGTAGCGTGTTGTAGTTGTCCTGGCGCAGTTGCTGCACACGACGCACGATGCGCGACATCGGCAGCCCCATCAGCGAGAGCAATTGCGACGCCATGATCAGACTGGCTTCCAGGGTTTCCGGAACCACTTCGGTCGCCCCCGCCTGTTGTAGGCGTTCGTAATAGGTTTCGTCCTGGGTGCGCACCAGTACCGGTAACTCCGGATTGAGTTTGCGCACCTGGTTGAGGGTTTTTTCCGTGGTGGCGATATCGTCGTGGCAGATGATCAGTACCGCGGCCCGTTGTACGCCGGCCGCGAGCAGGATTTCCTGATGCGTGCTGTCGCCGAAATAGACGTTGAACCCGGCCTTGTGGGCATCGCGCAGCAGGCGGATGTTGTAGTCCAGTGCAAAGTACTCGCAATCTTCCTGTTCGATGACCTTGGCGATGTTCTGGCCGATGCGGCCGAAACCGCAGATGATGATGTGCTGGTTCAACGCGGCGGCATTGTGCTTGATGTCTTCTTCCATGCGGTCGCGACTGGCGCCGTACTTGCCGGGATACAGATGACGTGCGATGGCGCCGTTGTAGCGAATCAGGAACGGGGTCAGCATCATGGAGAAAATGACCGCAGCGAGGACGATCTGCGCCAGCTCGGTGTCCATGATGCCGGCGGCCAATGCCAGCGACAGCAGGGCGAAACCGAACTCGCCGCCCTGAGCCAGCACGACGCCGGTGCGTAGCGCGACACCGGGATTGGCGCGGGTGATCAACATGCCAAGCGCCATGGTGGTAACGCTTTTCAGCAGCACGATGGCGAGAGTGAGAAGCAGCACCCAGTGCAGGATGTGAGGCAGCTGGAAAATATCCAGCAGCATGCCGATAGAGACGAAGAACAGACCGAGCAGGACGTCGCGGAACGGGCGGATGTCGGCTTCGATCTGGTGGCGAAATTCGGTTTCGCTGAGCATCATGCCGGCGAGGAATGCGCCCATGGCCATGGACAGGCCGACCAGGTGAGTGGTCCAGGCCGATACCAGCACCACCAGTAATACGGTGAGGGTGAACAGTTCCGCCGAGTGGGCGCCTGCGATTTCGTGGAACAGCGGACGCAGCAGCCAGCGGCCGATGGCGAGCATGATGCCGGTGACAGCCAGACCTTCGATCAGGCTGATCACCAGATGGCCGAGGAACAGGTTGTCGGCATTCGAGGCCAGCGCCGGGATGATCACCAGCATGGGTACCACGGCGATGTCCTGGTAGAGCAGCACCGAAATCGACAGCTGGCCGTGGCGGGAATCCAGTTCCAGTTGTTCGGACAGCTGTTTGATGACGATGGCGGTGGAGGACAGGGCCAGTACGCAACCGACCACAAAAGCGCTCTCGATGCTCTGTCCGGCCAGCCAGATGAGCAGGCCGAAACAGAGAATGCTGATGGTGACCTGGGCGCTGCCCAGGCCAAGCACGGCACGGCGATTGGCATTGAGGCGGGTGAGTGAAAATTCCAGACCCAGGGTGAAGAGCAGGAAAGTGACGCCGACTTCGGCGAGAAAGGTGATGGCGTCGGAGTTGGCGACCAGGCCGCTGGCATGGGGGCCGAGAACCATACCCACCACCAGGTAGGCGAGGATGGGGGGCAGTTTCAGGCGACGAAACACCAGTACGGCAACGACTGCGATCAGTAACAGGATGATGGTGTCACTCAGAGCATGGTGCATGGTCAGTGGCCGTCCGCTTGGTATCTATTCAGTTTAGTACATCGCCGTTCAGCATCGGGCCGGGTAGCGGGAATTCGGCCTGCCTCGAACGAGTGGGCAGTTTGACACTTTTTGGCGTCTGCCGGGTACAGGTCGGTAAAATTCGGACAGGGCTGTGTTAGCCTCAGTGTTAACCAGCTGGCAGGGAGGCTGTATTGAGCACGTTATGCAGGATGCCGATTTGTTGCCCCGCGGACCCGAGACGAGACCATGAACCCGATTGACCCGAATAACGAGAAGAAGAATATCCCGCCTGCGAAAACACATTGCGACCGTCTATATGATGTGTTGCTGGCGAAGGCGTACCAGCGAACTTATGATCCTGCTCAGCGTGTGGCGCTGATCGACCTGCTGAGCGCGCCGGTGATGCCGGAACCGGAGCCGGTCGGCGTGCGGACGAGAGCGGACTAAATCGGCTGGCTGGACCGGTAGGCTAGATCGTTAGCTGACTGTTGATTTCGATCTTTTCCGCTGCATCGATGGTGTTTTTCAGCAGCACGGTGACTGTCATCGGACCGACGCCACCGGGCACCGGGGTAATCCAGGCAGCATTCTGCGAAGCGGTTTCGAAATCGACATCCCCGACCAGGCGGCCGTCATCCAGGCGATTGATACCCACATCGATGACTGTTGCGCCCGGCTTGACCCATTCCCCTTTCACCAGCCCCGGCTTACCCACGGCGACCACCAGAATATCGGCACGGCGGACGTGATCTTCCAGATCACTGGTGAAACGGTGGGTACTGGTGACCGTGGCGCCCGCCAGCAGCAGTTCCAGTCCGGTGGGGCGACCCACATGATTAGAGGCGCCGACGATGACCGCGTTGCGACCCTTATAGGTTTCGCCGGTAGCATCCAGCAGCAGTTTGACGCCATACGGCGTGCAGGGTCGTAGCACGGGAATTCTCACCGCCAGGCGACCAATGCTGTAGGGATGGAAACCGTCCACGTCCTTACTGGGGTGGATGCGTTCGATGATGGTTTCGGTGTCGATACCGGGCGGCAGGGGCAGTTGCACCAGGATGCCGTGAATATCGTCATCCGCGTTCAGTTCGTCGATCAGGTCCAGCAGTTCCTGCTGACTGGTGCTGGCCGGCAGATCGAATGCCCGGGACATGATGCCGGTTTCTTCGCAGCCCTTGCGCTTGTTACGCACATAGACCTGGGAAGCCGGATCTTCACCTACCAGTACCACTGCCAGCCCCGGCGCTTTGAGGCCTTTGGCCAGACGCTGGTCGACCCGTGCCTTGATGGACTGGCGCAGTTCCGCGGCGATTTTCTTGCCGTCTATAATTTTGGCGGGCATGGTGTAAAATCCTGTCAACGAAGGGCGTGGATTTTCGCATGAGCGGCGCCATGCCGACAAGCGCCACATTTCGACAGGAAGCCGTGGATTGGTTGACCTCGTGCACTGATGTGCGTAATATCCGCATTCCTCGCGCTGGCGGGGCGTTTCGGGGTATAGCGCAGTCTGGTAGCGCGCCTGCTTTGGGAGCAGGATGTCGGGAGTTCGACTAAATCGCCGGGAGCGATTTGAACATGGTCGACGCTTTTCCGACCATGGCCCGAAGGGCGGAGGGCACGACTGTATGGATACAGGAGGTAGGGCAATGCAGGAGCAATTGCCGAGGATGCCCGGAGTAATCTCTCTACGCGGTAGTGAATCCTGTAGAGAAGGTTGATTGAGAAGTACATAGCGTGAGCAGACACGCTTTATTTTTCGGGGTATAGCGCAGTCTGGTAGCGCGCCTGCTTTGGGAGCAGGATGTCGGGAGTTCGAATCTCTCTACCCCGACCAGATTAGAACCTGCTTGCAGCATGCGAGCCGGTAAACGGAATAGAGTAGAGAGAGTCGAACGATAGAGTTCGTACAGAATCGCCGGGAGCGATTCTGAACAGTGAACGCAGTTCACTGGCCCGGTAGGGCGAAATATAGGGACATATTTCGTAATCTCTCTACCCCGACCAGATTAGAACCTGCTTGCAGCATGCGAGCCGGTAAAC
>CBDULQ010000043.1:0-19108 GCA_965368115.1 uncultured Gammaproteobacteria bacterium
CAGCACCCCATTGTCGATTTCGACGAAAAAACCCGCTTGCTGCAACTGGTCGGCAATATCGCCGGGTGGTGCCTGGATCACGTCTGCCAGTGCCTGCCGGTAAGCCACCATGAAGCGTTGCGCCATATCGGTCTTCAGCCATTCCGGACTGGCGCACAGACTGCTGAAGGCGACCGGTCCGACGGCATCGCCGACCGCGGCCACCACATGGGCGATACCATCCTGCTCCATTTGCTGGGGAGCCGGTCCCTGCTGGTGAACGTAATCGCCGAGACCGTCACGAAAGGCCTGGTCGATCGCCGCAACATCACCGGCATCGATGACTTCGAAATCTCTGAATTCAATGCCCTGTTGATGCAGGCCGTAACGCAGCATCGCCATGGGCTGGAAAAAATGGTCTACCAGCACCTTGCGACCTTTCAGGGCTGCCCAGCTAAAATCGGCATCCGGCTCACGGGCGGCAATGAAAAAACCATCACGATTGTTGATTTGCGCGAAATGCATGATATCCGGCTGCTGCCCCTGCTCCAGCGTTTGAAAGCTGGTCGCCACCGCCGACTGGGCGAGATGACATCGCCCGTTACGAATATTGTCGACCACCGTATCGTCAGCGCTCTGTACCCGGTATTCGGGTTGTAGTCCCTGCTGCTGAAGATAGCCGCCGGCTATAGTCATCAGCAAAGGACTGTAAAATGCGGAATGGCGTAGCGCCATGATGTTGATCTGTTGCATGCTGAGGAATTTGAGATGATTGAACCAGGGATCATTATAAGGGAAATCCATTGCATGTCATGGGCACAGATCACCGGGCGCTGCCCTGACACCCTGAAGGTCCGGCTCAGTACAATGAAATATATTGATTCAAATCCATAATCGATCTGCATTTCTGCATTAAATTACTGAGCAGACAGCACCCGATCAATCCAGCAAGAGACCAACGATATGGCAACAGAAACGACAACCACCCAGGCCGCTGAGGCAAAACCGACCCCAGCGAAACGCAAAACCGCCAGCCGCAAGAAAGCCGCCGCCAAAACCCGTGCCGTGGCTGGCAACAAACGCAAGGGCAGCACCCGCAAACGCGCCGCCAGCAAACGTGCCCCCAGCAAAAAGAAAATCGCTGCAGCAAAGAAAAAAGCGCTGACCAGTCAACTACGTGATGACCTGAAATCGACTCGCGCCGCACTCAAGGCTGCTCGTGATGCCGCGCGCCAGGAAATCAAACTGGTCCGCGACGCCGCCAAAGCGGAAATCGATTTACTGAAGGACGAGTTAAAAGCGGCACTGAAGCGAGAGCAACAATTACTCAAACTCGGTGAACAAAAGGTGAAACAGATGGTGGCAGCCGGCGAACGCTGGGAGAAACAGCAAATATCAAAACTCAGAAAACTCACCACCCGCAAAAAGCGCAAATGAAAAACGGCCCCCAGGGGCCGTTTTTTTATCCGCAAAACTGAAGCTTTATTTGAACAACTGCTTGAAGAAGGCCTGCATTTTTCGCCAGGAATCGGCATCGGCGTTTGCATCGTAGGCCAGTGGCAGATTGAATTTCTGACCCAGTGCGGTGGCATCCGGATTAGTAAACGCGTGTTTGGCACCCGGGTAGCTGACCAGTTCATAATCAACCCCGGCAGCACTCATCTCTTTCTCGAAGGCGGCGACCTGTTCTGCATTGACCATCGGGTCCTCGGCACCGGTAAACACTCGAATGGCCGCTTTCACATCGCCTTTCTGTGCCGGCTGGCTGGTGCCCAGGCTGCCATGGAAGCTCGCCACACCCTGCAGATCCACACCCTGTCGTGCCATGTTCAGCACGACGCCGCCGCCGAAGCAGTAACCGATGGCGGCAATCTGCCTGGCATCCACGGTAGGTTGCGATTTTAAGGTCTGCAATGCAGCCTCGAAGCGGGCTTTGGCCACCGGCATGTTACTGGCCACCGCCTTGGCAAACTTGCCGGCATCGGACGGATGATCAGCCTGTTTACCATCACCATACATGTCAACCGCCAGTGCGGTATAACCCAGTTTGGCCAGCATATCTGCGCGTTGACGTGAATAGGCATTGTGTCCCCACCATTCATGTACCACCAGTACGCCGGGGCGCTTACCGCGAATGCTGTCATCGTAGGCGACATAACCTTTCATCTCGGTGTCACCCTGTCGATAACTGATTTCCTTGCCGACGATTTTCGCCTGCACCTGAAACGATAACAATGCCGCGACAAGCAATAGACTGATTTTTATTTTCATCATCTCATCCTCAAAGAGCTGTGCAATAGAAACATCTACCAGATGGTTTCAAACTGAATACTCAGAACGCCGTTCTCCGATTTCTCATTGGTGACACGATAGGAGCCGCCTTTGGATCGATTACGCCTGGCATCGATGGCCACGTTCTTGGTGGACGCGATTTCACCGATCTTGTTCATCACCCACTGGCGGGCCGCAAAATCCTGACCGCCGGTGGCGACCGAGATATAACCCTTGCCGGTGGTGTCATCATAGTTGTATGCGGTGACCTTGACCGGCGTGACGTGCTGATCCCCATTCGAGGTGCCGCCGGCGATGCGCGTATCGATATAAATCTCGAATTCCACCTTGCCGTCATTATCAAACAGGTTTTTGAAGGAATCGTTCATCGCCATATACAACATGCCGTAGTCCCGTGAACGAAAACTGGTTCCGATACCAATCTTGAACGGCTTGCCTTTGTGGCCGACACGCGCCATCAGGGCGGAGCCACTGATATAGGGCACTTCGGTGGCATATAAATCACTGCCTTCCGGTCCGGTCCACACACCGACCGCCGCCCACGGACTCCATTTACCGTGCGCCTTAACCACCACCGTATCACCGCGCTGAATGAACACACCGCTGTTCTGCCAGGGTTTCTGCGCGGAAACAATCCCGGTGATCGGTTTGATGCGATCGATATTCACTGCATCGGGCGGGAGGATCTGGAAATTTTCAGCCGTGTTGTCGTAGCTGCGTGAGGGTTTGAAAAAACAGCCGGTAACCAGAGTGCCTGACAGCACAAGCATGGTTATTTTAAGGTAGCGATGCATAAGGAATCTCAAATTTTTATTATCTGTGCGGCATATAATGCATGACATTTTCGAAGCAGACAATTCAACTCTCAGTCGGCGATCCGCTCCACCGGTAACCAGCCGCCAACCGCCTGCAGGGGCGTCAGATCATCGCTCCGACTCACCCAGGCCGCCAGTGCATAACCCGGGGCCGTGGAGCGGGCCACATTCGGCATCGGCAGCTGCCAGCGCGCATCACTGGATACCTGCTGTCGATGGGCCAGCACGACGAATTCATGGTGCGCCTGTTTACCGCTGTTTTCACCGGCTGTGATCTCGCTTTCCAGGCCCATACCCAGCAGCGCCACGTTGAGCATAAGATTGGAGCCCTGTCCCGGAGCCGGCTGATAGCGAGCCTCGATCCGCCCCTGATCGATGCTCAGGCTGAGCTGCCCGCTCATCACCTGTGGCGTCTCGATAGCCTTGTTGTACCAGCCGGGACGCCAGGGTTCGCCATTCACCATAAAAGCCGGCGTATACACGGTATTACGCTGTTGCTGACGAGCGTAAAGGCGTTGCCGACTGGCATATGCGGGTTGCGAGAAGCGATCGACCCAGCCCAGGTCGTTCCAGTAGTCGACATGGAAAGCCACGGGCACGTAGCGATTCCACAGTTCGTCGTTGGCGGTAAATCGATTGAGGAAACGTTCCGCCGGAGGACAACTGTTACAGCCCTCGGAAGTATACAGTTCGACCAGCACGGTCTTCATGCCGCCACTCTCTAATAACAGCGGTTGTGCACTGAGCGTACTCGAAGTCAGCACACCGAGCATCAGCAGGCTACGGAGCAGGTATTTCATGGCACCCTCCTGGCCAGGAAATCATCTTTATTCGGAATCTCGTCAATTCGAGAAGTTCCCATCATCGACCCGGGTTAATGCAGGGTCAACGGTGGCTCGCTCACCGGATAGGCATCCATTTCAAGCCGCACCGGCTGGCGGCCACGCATCAATAAGCGGCCCTGGTGACGACGACTGCCATCACTGGTGAATTCAAACCGATATTCCCGATACAGCCCCCAGCGCCCCTGCTCCGGATCACGCCAGTACAACCGCTGGCGCACCACACTATCGTCCAGGAACACCACCTGCGCCCGGCTACAGGCCTGACGTCCGACGATGCGCGCAGCTTCGGTGCTGCGCGCGCCGTCCAGCCACCAGGCAATCAATGCCACCACCGGCATCAGCCAGATCAGATCAAGGGTTGTCATACCATCTCCTCATACAACTCGCCTGGCGCATCATACCTGCTGGAGTTGACCAGTACATGTCGAAGGCCAATGCGGTCGACACCGGATGCATCATCGCCAGCTTGTATTTCGCCGGCGATGTTCGGACAATGCCGGCCATCGACCGCGAATTCGGACTATTCTGATGACCCTAACACAGCTCCTCGAACAGATCAGGCAACAACCGGATCAGCTGCAATTCGACCAGGTGATCGACGTCATCGACCGCTATTACGATTATCAACCCGGCGGCTTTTACAACGGCCTCGGCGACGATCGCCAGTACAACGCACCGGGCACCAATGTCGGTTCCAGCAAGATATTCGCCTTTGCCCAGCTCCAGCAACTGAACCCGCAACAGACCCTGCAGCTGTTCGGTGATTATTACCGGCAGCATGTACTCGGCGATCCGGACGGCAGCGACCATATGAATATCCGCCGTTTCATGCGCCACGGCTGGGCCGGTATCGAATTCGAGCATTTCCCGCTACAGGCCCGGAATTGATGGATTATCGGCCACCTGCCGACCAGGGACTGCAACTGCTGTATCAGGACGAGCATATCATCGCCGTCGACAAACCCGCCGGCCTGCTGGCGGTGCCAGGCAAAGGGCCGCAGCGCCTGGACTCCCTGTCCTGGCGCGTCCTGCAACGCTATCCGAGCGCACTGGTGGTACATCGGTTGGACATGGCCACTTCAGGCATCATGCTGCTGGCGCTAAACAAGGCCATGCAACGGGCTTTGAGCGAACTGTTCCGCGAACGCCACATCGAGAAACGCTACATCGCCGAAGTCGCCGGTGAACTGTTACCGTTGCAGGGCGAAATCGATCTGCCGCTGATCACCGACTGGCCCAATCGACCGCGGCAAATAGTCGACCTGCAACAGGGCAAGCCCTCGCTCACCCGATTTCGCCGCCTGGGTTATGATGAAACCCGCGACACCAGTCGGGTCGAGCTCAGCCCGGTTACCGGCCGAAGCCATCAACTGCGGGTTCACATGCAGGCCCTGGGTCATGCCATCGTCGGCGATCAGCTATACGCCGACACGATCTGGCGCGCCGTTAGTCCGCGCCTGTTGTTACACGCAACAAACCTCCGCCTGCAGCACCCCGTTAGCGGCCAGGCGATAGAAATCCACTCCACACCGCCCTTCTGATCCGCGATTCCGCAGTCACCGCCCATCACCCGGGCCGGGGAGCTGGATTGTTTTTTCAGGTCCACTGTACTAAATTCAATGAATGGGTCACTAAACTGGCGCCATTGGCCAGCCTCCTCACCCATTCGGGTTAGATAAGAACAATAAAAGTCCTCGGTCTGATCCTCCCAAATGAAAAAGTCGTTGCTATGTCGAATCCGTTCGGCAGGTCGCCCCCTGTGCAGTGAATGTTCGGGGCCTGATTTTGGTTATGGATATTAAGGAAAGTGTATGACTGTTGAGACGCGTGACAAACTCGAACAAGGCAAGGACAACCCGGATAACAAGGATTTTCTGTCCAGAGTCATTGATGAGTTCATCAAGGGCGAAAGCAACGATGAGACCGGTGATCGTAAGACCCGAGTTCGACCCGGCACCAGTTCTCAACACTTCAAGCGCCAGGATGTCGTTCGCGCGCTCAATAACATCCAGCTTACCTACCGCCCCAAATATGTTGCCGGACGTCAGGTCAACGTCAATACCGAAGATTTCAAAACCGCCATGCTGAACAGCATGGCCAAGCTGGAAAACACCGCGATACCCAAAACCATGAACCAGATCGACGGCCGTACCGTCGATTTTGTGGAAATGATTTTCGGTGCTTTCCTGCGCGACGAGAACATTTCTGATGCGGTTAAAAACCTGCTGCTACGCATGCAGATTCCGGTTATCAAAACATCGTTACTGGACAATAACTTTTTCTATAACGCCGATCATCCGGCTCGTGAGCTGCTGAATACCATTGCCCAGCTATGTATCGGTATCGAAGACGAAGAACATACCGTTTACAAAACCATCGACCTGATTCTGGAACAATTGCTGCGTAGCTACGACGAGAACCCGGTTAGCTACCGCACCGCATTAATGTCACTGCAGCGCCTGAAAACCATCGAACTGGAAAAACGCGACAAGAACGAACAGCAGATCAGAAAACAGATCATGCAGGAACACGCACGTCAGGTGGTATTGACCGAACTGCAACTGCATACCATGAACACCCGAATTCCCAAAACCCTGCAACCGCTGATTCTGAATCAGTGGTCGACGCTGATGTTCCAGCGCCACGTTAAATTCGGTAAGGATAGTGACGAATGGCGTGAAGCGACCCAGTTACTCGCCCTGTTGTGCAAAACACTCAAGCCGATCGAAGCTCTGGAACAATGGCAATATGTTCATGATATTCATCGCGCCACTTCAGAAAAAATCCGCAAGATGCTGGAAGCTTCGACACAGAATCAGGACAAGGTCGGCGAAGCCATCAATACACTGGAAAATCATTACGACCAGTTACTGAAAGCCTCGCAGTTCTACACCGAACAGGCTGACACCCAGGATACCGAGATCACTTCGATCGATGAGCTAAAACAGGAACTGGAAGCGACATCCATCGAAACCGCCCCGGAACAGACGATTTCAGAAATGGAAGAACTGCCTGATGAAGTCAAACCGAATGCCTGGTTCGAAGTGTATGTCGGCCCGGATAAACCCATCCGCCGCCTGAAACTGTCGATCATCCTGGATCAGCAGTCGCAACTGATTTTCGTCGATCACCGCGGTAACAAGATCATCGAAAAAGACGCCTCTGAATTCAAGCAGGAACTGGCTGATGAAATGTCACGGCTGATTGCCGATCGGATGATTTTCGAACACGCCCTGAGCCAGGTCATCTCATCCATTGCCACTCGCAAATAAGGCACATTAAAAAAAGGCGCCTTACGGCGCCTTTCGTTTACATCCCGTTGTTGAATTTGTCGGTTGCAGTGACACCGCTTTCCCTGACCTGTTTCAATGCCAGCCCATACTGCCTGAGAATATTCAGCGCCCAGCTGATGCGTTCACGAAAATAATCGTCGGCGCCGGGATCATTGTCTTCGGCCTTTTCATTCAATACTTTCTCAACATGTCGAACAATGACGTGCTCCGGGATATAGCACAGCCGGTTGTTTTTGTAGCTGCTCATACGCAACTCGGCGACCGGATAAGCCCCACCATCACCCGACGATACGGTGACGATCAGCGCCGGCTTATGACCCAGTTCCTGCTTGCTGAATAATAGAAAAAAGTTCTTCAATCCGGCGGGCACCTGACCGTGCCATTCCGGGGAAACCACCACCAGTGCATCACAATCTGCCAGTTCCTGTTTAATGTGTTGCAGGCGTTCCTTCCAGGCTTCATCACCATCCCATACACCCTGATCCCACAATGGCAGGGGATTTCCACCCAGGTCGAACAACCAGGTCTGTTCGGAATATTCCGACTGCAAGGTGTTCTGTATATGACGCGCAACCTTGGCGCTCTGGGAATTATCGCGATGACTTCCGCAGATAATGGCAACTTTCATGGGCAATCAACCTTTGAATTTCAATGATGTCTCGTTTAATGGATGGGCGCAGCAGGCAAACGCTGAGCGACAGGCTCTAAGATGGTGCCGGCGCGGCGCAAATGTTTGCCTATGGTGCATGGCTTACCCCGTGGAATACAAGCACCTGGACCATGGTTATTCAATTTAAGTTCAATATTACAAGTACTTAGCAGATCATATCAGGGTTTGGCACGCAAGTTGAAAGACAGTAACTGACTTCAACGAAAGTACCGGAGGTGATCATGAACACCAGTTACAACCATGCTGACTTTATTGGCATGTGTCTGGATTCCGATGAGGAATTCGAACCTTACGGCTATTCGGTTGAACGCTTGCAGGCCGTTGAGTTCAGTACTGCAGAGCAAACCGACAAGTCGATTGAAAGTGTTCTGTTCGCACCCAGTCCGGGCCATCTGTTTCATGACTAGGACATGATTATTCGGATGTGTTGACAGAATTTTCTCCCTCCTCTCTCCTACCCTCAACTCCAATGGAGCACCTTGGGTCAGATCGTCAGATCTGACCCTTTTTTATTGCGCAAAGCTTTTTTTGAAAATCCGTGGCGGGTTGTTAGAATAGGCGCCCGTTTCCCCCGCTGTCCGTTGTATTCAAATGAAGAGTGTTATTCGACTGTTTTTCCGCACCCTGCGCGCCGTGCTCGGCCCCATCCTGTTGTTCAGCGACTGGGTGACCCGCCCCAATGGCATCAAGCGCAGCCCCGAAGCCCAGCAGCAGATCGACGAACAGACCCGGCACCTGGCCCTGTACCAGTTCGTCACCTGTCCGTTCTGCATCAAGACCCGACGCGCCATCAGGCGCCTGTCGCTGAACATCGAGCTGCGCGATGCCCAGCATAACGACGAGCATCGTCAGGCCCTGCTGGAAGGTGGTGGTGCGATCAAGGTGCCCTGCCTGCGCATCAACGAGCCGGATGGCCAACAGCGCTGGATGTATGAATCGGACGAGATTATTCGCTACCTGGACGAGCGTTTCGGTTGAACCACCGGTGAAGATGCCGACACCCCTGCTCTACTATGTACATGATCCCATGTGCAGCTGGTGCTGGGGTTTTGCCCCCTGCTGGCAGCATCTGCAACACCAGCTCGGAGAGCGCGTTGAAATCCGTTATCTGCTTGGCGGCCTGGCGGCGGATAACGATCAGCCCATGGCCGAATCCATGCAGCGGTATCTGCAGGACACCTGGCGACGCATCGAAACGCAAATACCCGGCATTCATTTCAATTTCGATTTCTGGCAGCATTGCCAGCCCCGACGTTCCACTTACCCGGCCTGCCGTGCGGTGATTACCGCACGGGAACAGGACCCCGCGCTGGAAAAACCCATGATACAGGCCATTCAACAGGCCTACTATTTACAGGCCCGTAATCCTTCCGATAACGAAACGCTGATCGATTGCGCCGTCCAGCTCGGACTCGACGCACAACGCTTCAGTGAGCGCCTGTATCACCCTGAGACACGGCAGCAACTGATGAACGAAATTCAGCAATCGGAACGGCTGGGCGTCGCCGGTTATCCCAGCCTGGTGCTGGTAATGGACAACGAGCCAAAATTGATCGAACTGGATTACCTGCGGCCGGAACCGATGCTGGAACAGATCAATCGGCTGCTGGCGGGGTAGCGCTGAACTCGAGCTGCAGGTGAATATTATCCGAGTCCTGGCGTGCAACCACCTGAGCCAGATCCGGATACCGATCGGCAAGATAGGCGCAGCAGGCCAGCTTGAGGTTGTCGTTAGCGTCCAGCACGGCATGCACCAGGGTAAGCGCCACATAATGCAGGCGCTGCTCCGGCTCGGGAGTTTCGATCTGCGCGTCCTGCAGGCGGATGCCGCGATCCATATCCGCATCCATCTGGTCCAGAAACCGACGCTGAATCCCGGGCAGGCGTTGCCGCCTGTCGTAGCTCAGCACCTGTTCAGCGTCGAGCACCAATCGCAGGGTATCGCTCACCGCCCTGGTCAACTCGGAGCCGCCGGAGATTCATCCTCCAACGGTGGCAACTCGAAACTGCTCTTGCCTTCCACCGGCCTGGCCTGCTCTTTTTCCTTTTCGTCTTGCATCAGGCTCAGACCACCCAGACCATCGTCGCTGGACGAGGCGCCCTTGTCGTTGAGTTCGATTTTCAGGCGCAGGTTGTTTTCGGAGTCCGCATTCTTGAGCGCTTCCGCGGCGGAAATTTTTCCTGCTTTGTACAGCTGATACAGGGCGGTATCGAAAGTCTGCATACCCATGGCTTCCGATTTCATCATCACTTCCTTGATTTCCTGTACGTCGCCCTGCAGGATCAGATCCGCGACGCGGGGCGAATTCAGTAATACTTCGATGGCGGCGCAGCGTTTACCGTCGATGGTGGGAATCAGGCGTTGCGACACGAACGCCTGCAGATTCAACGATAGATCGTTGAGCAACTGGGGACGTCGCTCCTCAGGAAAGAAATTAATAATTCGATCCAGTGCCTGGTTGGCGTTATTAGCATGTAAAGTGGAGATCGCCAGATGACCGGTCTCGGCAAATGCCAGCGCATGCTCCATGGTTTCCCGATCGCGAATTTCACCGATCAGTATGACATCCGGCGCCTGGCGCAGGGTATTTTTGAGAGCGTCTTCGAAACTGTCGGTATCCACACCCACTTCACGCTGATTCACCACGCAGCCTTTGTGTTGGTGCACATATTCGATCGGGTCCTCGATGGTAATGATATGACCTTTACTGTTGGTGTTACGATGATCGATAAGCGCCGCCAGCGATGTGGATTTACCGGACCCGGTACCACCGACGAACAGAATCAATCCACGTTTGGTCATGATCACATCGGTCAGCACCTGGGGTAGACCCAGCTGTTTGATATCGGGAATCTCGGTCTGGATATTACGAATCACCATGGAGACTTCGTTACGCTGCTTGAAAATATTGAAGCGTCTTCGAAACTGTCGGTATCCACACCCACTTCACGCTGATTCACCACGCAGCCTTTGTGTTGGTGCACATATTCGATCGGGTCCTCGATGGTAATGATATGACCTTTACTGTTGGTGTTACGATGATCGATAAGCGCCGCCAGCGATGTGGATTTACCGGACCCGGTACCACCGACGAACAGAATCAATCCACGTTTGGTCATGATCACATCGGTCAGCACCTGGGGTAGACCCAGCTGTTTGATATCGGGAATCTCGGTCTGGATATTACGAATCACCATGGAGACTTCGTTACGCTGCTTGAAAATATTGACTCGAAATCGACCGACATTGCTTAGCGATATTGCCAGATTCATTTCCGGTTTTTCGCTGAATTCATGGCGCTGTTTGTCGTTCATCACTTCTTCAGCCAGCTTGGCTACCCATCCGGGGGGTGCCGGGTCCTTGCCCAGGTGCGTCAGCACGCCGTTAAACTTGGCGCTGGGACGCGCACCGGTGGATAAATACAGGTCTGAACCGCCTTTTTCGGCGAGCACTTTGAGATAAGGAGCCAGTTTCATGGTCACTCTCTGGGGTGGTTTTTATTGCATGAATTGGAGAGTATAGATGCTCAGGCGCATAAAACGGCGCGTAATAGCAGCCGTCTGGCTAAAGAGAATCAACCACCATGTTGGCCCAGCTCACTGCTTCCACATTGGCTTCGAATAACTGTTCCGGTGTCAGGCGCTGAAACGTCGCCTGCCCGAAATCGGCCACCTCATAGTGACGAACGCATTGCAGGGCTTCTCCCAGTACGCCTTCACCTTCGAGTAATCCCGCGACCACATCATCGCTGAGCGGCAGCGGTTCAATCAGTTCTGCGATGTCACGTTCCATCAGAATATCCAGAGCTGAGAACAGGCCGACCGTGAAATAGGCGTCCAGGGGTTTCAAATGAGCTTTTTCCGCCAGCAGTTCGCACATCTTGGCGCGAGTCATGGCGATGTGCAGCATTTCCGGCGGTCGATCGTCCAGCTTCGACATGGCCAGCATGGACGCCCAGCTGCTGAGTTGACGCCGGCCCAGAATCACGATGGCACGCTTCACCGATTCCACCTTACTGGAGAAACTGAAAAACGCCGAATTGATCAGCTTGAGTATCTTGTAACTCATGGACACATCGAAACTGATGGCTTCTTCAAGATCATCGATATCCGCATCCGGATTCTGCAGCACCGACAACAGATTGAGCACTGCCAGTTTATTGGTCGGCAGGCTGGTACTGCGAATGATGCGTGGTCGGCTTAGAAAGTAACCCTGGTAGTAATCGAAGCCCAGCTTCTCGCAGAAGTCGAAGTCGTCCATGGTTTCAACTTTTTCCGCCAGCAGACGCGCGTTGAACTTGCGTAAAACCTTGACGTGTTTGATCAGGCCTTGCTGATCCAGCTGGGTGATGTCGATCTTGATGATATCCGCCAGCTCGATGATCGGTCGATGTGCCGGATTATAGATGTAGTCGTCGAGGGCTATGGTAAAACCCTTCTGCTTGAGACGTCGCAGGGCATCCACCAGGCGCTGGGTGACCGGAATATCTTCGAGCACCTCCACCACCACCTGTTTGGGGGATATGGGCAGCATATCTTCGTCAAACAGAAACTGCTCGGTCAGATTGATGAAGGCGAAACGGTCCCCGACCAGCCGATCCAGGCCCATTTCCAGAAAACTGTTGATGATCGTCGTCGAGGTGGCGCCATCGGCACTGAGCTGGCCCATGGCGGCGTTGTTGGCCGTACCGGCACGAAACAGTAGTTCGTAGCCGAACACACCAAGGGTCTTGTTATATACCGGCTGACGGCCAACATAGATATCGGACACGGGTTTTTCCTGAATCTAAACGTTTTTGCGGACTTCAACGAGCCCATCCCCGGAAATTTGGATGCCTGTCAAAAACATCCGCAGAATCAAAATATTATGACCATATATTAGGTCACAATCCTGACCTTTTACACTATGCCAGGGACTCTTTTTATGGCTATAGTAAGTATGTTGCTGGAAAAGTTGTCTGTAATATGTATCTCGACCAGAAAATTCCCGAACAGTGCAAGCAGTTATGGCAGGAATGTCGACTGCTGATACCCCATATTCTCAACCAGGCGCCGATCAAGTCCAGCGCCCTCACCATCAATTCCGGGACCATCATCAGCCAGCAACTGAATCAGGTCTACCTGATACGTGACGGGATCATCAATGAATATCACCAGGATCGACTGGTGATGAGTTACGAAGATGCCGACCTGGTCGGGGCCGATGCCATCTGGCATCCCAAGGATACCGAGTACCGTTCCGACTTCGCTGTGATCGTCGACTGCTACGATCGCGATCAGCTCGCCGCTCACATCCTTGAAGACAAACAACGCACTGCCAGCTGGTTGCGTTACATGACCTGCATGGTGCAGGCCTACCATATCCTCATGGCACACTTCAATCGTCAGGAAGCCGCGTTCCATCCGGAACTGCGCGATTATGCGGAAGGTGACGTGATTATTCAGGAAGGCGCCACCGACAGCGAAGTGTTTACCCTGCTGTCGGGCACGGCGATTGCAAAAATCGGTGACACGGTGGTCGGCGAAGTCAACACCGATGAAATTTTCGGTGCCATTGCCGCATTAACCGGCACACCGCGCACCGCCAGCATCATCGCCACCAGCGACTGTACTGCACTGGTGGTTCAGAGCGATCGTTTTAGAAATCTGATTGCGGTGCGCCCGGACACGGTCACCAAGATGGTCGAAGATATGGCGCGCACCATCATTTCCTGCAACGAGAAAATCGTCGACCTGTCGCAGCCACGCAGACTGAACATCAGCGACGACGACTGACAACGACGGTTAATGCAAGGTCCTGGTGGCGAAGTAATTCCGCGCGGTTTCGAACGGCATGGGTTCACTGAAATAATACCCCTGCAGCTCATCGCAGCCCTGACTTTTCAGAAAATCGAGTTGTTCCCCACTCATCACACCGGAAGCACTGACTTTAAGTTTCATATTATGCCCCATGGCAATGATCGCCGAAGCCAGCGCCACATCGCGGGGGTTGCCGGGAATCGCATTGATAAATGAACGATCGATCTTGATGGTATCGATGGGCAGCTCCTTGAGCGTCGCCAGTGACGACAGGCCGCGACCGTAATCATCGATAGACAGCCGCACACCGAGCCGCTTCAACGCATGCAGCTTGTTGATATTGCGCGCACCGCCCTGCAGTACATGTTCCGGTATATCGAGTTCCAGACAGGCCGGGTCGAGACCGGATCGAGTCAGCGCATTGCGTACGGTTTCAATGACACTGCGCCCCTGGGTCAGGGTATGTTCGGCGAGATTGATCGATACACGCATCCGCGTATTGCTGGCCTTCTGCCAACGATTGACCTGGGTGCAGGCGGTGTGCAACACCCATTCATCGATATCGTTCACCAACCCCGATTCTTCTGCGACCGGCATGAACTGATCCGGTGTCAGTAGACCACGCTCCGGATGATTCCAGCGAATCAGTGCTTCCATTCCCACCACCTGATCCGAATTCAAGGTAATCTGCGGTTGATAATATACTTCGAACTGACCGGCCCTGAGAGCATGTCGTAGTTCGTTTTCCAGCGCCAGATTGTCGGCTGCCCGCTTGGTCAGTTCGTGAGCGTAAAACTCATAACTACGCCCGCCTTCCTCCTTGGCGCGGTACATGGCGATATCGGAAAACTTGGTAAGTTCGTCAGGGTCATCGGTATCATCAGGGAAGACGGCAATCCCGATACTGGTATGTGCGGTGACTTCGCGATCTTCCAGCTGCGCAGGCTGACTCACCGCGTTGATGATTTTATCGGCGATATAGCCGGCATCTTCGTAATGGGTGATGTCTTCAAGGATGACGGTAAATTCATCGCCACCCAGCCTGGCGACGGTATCTTCATGACGCACCGTATCCTGCAAACGTTCGGCAACGATCTTCAACAATGTGTCGCCGGTGGCATGCCCCATGCTGTCGTTGATGTCCTTGAAGTTATCGAGATCGAGAAGTAACAGTGCGAGCCGGCGTTTTCTGCGCAGCGCCCGCTTTAATGCCTGCTCGAGGTTAGCGATGAAATGCAGCCGATTAGGCAGACCGGTGAGCGGATCATGATGAGCGAGATGCTCCAGTCGCTTTTCGGTTTCTTTTAATGGTGTAATGTCGGTAACGATCGCCACATAATGGCTGACCTGGTTGTTTTCATCGGTCACGGAATTGATATTCTTCCACACCGGAATATGTTTGCCCTGTTTGTTCTGGTACCAGATTTCGCCTTTCCAGTGATTGTGCTCGTGCAATGCCTCGACCATATACTGATAGTATTTTTCATCTGTACGGTTGACCACCAGCACCCGTGGATTTTTTCCGATCAATTCATCGATATCGTAACCGAGCATCAGACTGAATGAACGATTGACGTTGATGATATTGAAATTCGCATCCATGATGAGAATACCGTCTTCGGTATTGTCGAAAACGATCGCCGCCTGCTTCAGTTTTTCATTGGCATCCGCGTGCTGCTCGATTTCTTCCAGCAGTGCCTTGTTGGTTTCAGCAAGTTGACGGGTTCGTTCTTCAACGCGGGCTTCGAGCTCGTTACGAGAACTGCGCAGAACATCTTCGATACGTGTACGTTCAGTGATATCGAGAATTGCAGTCTGACAACGTGTTGCAACGCCATCCTGGTCACGAATGGCAATGCTTTCAAGTCGCACTACCAGGGGCTCGCATTCCGGGCGATAGATGGTTAAGTCAGCACTGACCTTCTTTCTTGAAAAAGATACCTGATAAAGATGCTGCAAAAATACCTGACTGTCTTCATTGGACAACCAGTGACTGATGGGCTTGTCGATGATGGCATCACGTGCCTGGCCGAACAGTTTAGCAGCCGCGTGATTGAGATCGGTGATGTGCGCCTGATTGTCGAAAGTAACGTAAGCGATCGGCGCAAATTCGTAGAGTTCAGCATATCGATCGCGGGCTTCAATCAGTTGACGTTGGGTATCGCTGAATTCCAGGTTGCGAATTTCCTGCTCGACCTGGTAGATCCGTAACTCCAGAATAATGCGTTGAATATTGCTTATATTCTTTTGTGCGGCCAGTTCATTACGTAACCGCTCCAGCAGTTTACGCAATTTTTCTTCTGTCTGTTTCTTCTGATCCATCTACCGCAAACGCCCCAGCGTTGAAATCTGTACTGTACAAACAATCCCGCCAGCACATACTGCCTACAGGAAAACCGCTGTTTCTTCCTTGAAAAAAAATGTCATTTGAATAATCACATCCGAGAAAACTGACTTCCCGCTTTGCAGTCTTTCGGTATCCTGAGACAACCTGGGTTCGACCGTAGAGTCTAAAATGGACGTAAAGCGAACAACCGAATCATACTTTTACATGTGATTTTTGCTATATCTTTAAATAACCCATATAAAAATAATATTTAAAATACTCGAGTGCTTATTAGGGGCATTCTAGCCTTCCCCGTTTAAAACACATGCCCCGAATGGGTTAAGTTCGCATATACGCAGTGACGCCCTGATTATTCAAATACAACAACGCTCCCAAAAGGCCAAATGCGGCATTGGGTTATCAATTATTTTCAACCACTTAAAGTAACAACTTAAAATAATTATTCAGTACTGGGGATATATTCCCGGGTTTTGCCGAGCCGACCAACTGTTGAATCGATCTGACGAGCCCCCGACTCGCCACGGCACTTAGAGTCCGTTATCCAGCAACAATCGATTGACCAGTTCTCTGGAATCGTCTTCCTGATCCAGCTGCTCGGCCGGCGTCCAGGACATATCGTTTTCCAGACGATAGGTGTTCAGATACCGGTGTGGACAGGCGCCATTCCAGTCGTCAGGAGACAACATGGAAAAATAGGTTCGCCCTTCTTCCTTTTCATAAAGATGGTAAAGCTTGCCGGGTATACGTTTGAAATTACACTCGGCACGATGCAGAGCCTGATCGTCACGGGCAGCGTCCAGTATGTTTCTGGCTTCGCTCTGCAGGGCTCGGATCTGATCGGCGATTACCTTGAGCTTTGCGCTCACTCGATGATTGACCATGGCATCCGCTTCGGCAATCTGTTTAGCCAGATCGACCAGTTCGACCTGCGGAGCCAGACGACTGACCGGATACGGCGAGCTGCGATCGCCTCCGCTATGATTTTTCCCCTGATACTTACCCTGCTCTTTACTCATGGGATTATTTTACATAGCTGTACCGACCAGGTCACCCGTCAGTTAGCGGCGAGTCAGTAAAAAAACGCTTTCGTGCAAGCTACTAAGACCCCGTTCGCGAAACCTTGGCTCATGTTGCAACACATCGACCTGGCTGAGCTGATCAATATGAAAATGGTTTTCATAGCGTTGTTTGACTTCGTCATCGGTAACGGAAAACGGCGGCCCGGACATTTGTGCCTGAAGATACTGCAAGGTGATCAACAGCATGGCGTGGGCCTGGGGCGTTATATTCAACAGGTGTCCAGCGTATTCCGGCCGCATGTTCTCCGGCATGGCAATCAGGGCCGCGCGATCGTAAACGGCATCGATTTTACCCAACTGTTGCGCATCGAGCCGGAAATAATCGCCCTGGAAAATGCTGATGTCTTCAGTATGATACAAATTGAAATGTTCAATCGTTTCCAGCCGGTAACTCAGCCGCTGCTCTTCAAAAAATGATTGCACTGCGAGTTCGCTGCATTCAACACCAACCACCTGATGTCCCTGCCCGGCCAGCCAGACCAGATCCAGTGTCTTACCGCACAAGGGTACGAACACCCGACTTGCAGGCGGCAACTTGAGCCGCGACCAGTAATCGACCAGTAAGGGATTCACCTGATCCAGATGAAAACCGATCTGTGACTGCTGCCAGCGCTCACGCCAGAATTGTGGATCCATGATGGCACGACTCGTTGCTGAAAAAAGGCAGGCCATTGTAACGCAGTCATAGTGACAGGCAAAAAAATACCCCGCCTGGCGGGGTATCCTAGAACATTATGCACTCGCCTAGAGCTGAATAAAGTCCCGGTTCTTGTCGATGGTCTTGTCACTGATACCCTTCACCCCGGCCAGATCATCCGCCGTCTTGAACGGACCGTTCTGGGTTCGGTAGTCGACGATGCGTTGGGCTTTGGTTTCACCGACGCCTACCAGTTCTTTGGCCAGTGTACTGGCGTCGGCACTATTGATATTCACCGGCCCGGCGAAGCTCCAGCCTGACATCAGGCCTAAACATACAAATACCGCAAGTCTCAACATTTTCATAACGTTTCCTCTTAGGTTCCTTGTAAAAGAGCCGTTACGGTAGAGAGCGGTTATAAATTAGCCAATGAGGAAATTTCTGAATTTATCGTACGTAATAATCCTACAGGATCGTCAGCCTGGGTGATTGGTCGACCTATAACCAGGTAACTGGCGCCTGCGCGCATGGCATCCTGTGGCGTCATGATACGACGCTGGTCGTCCGCTGCGCTGCCCGCTGGGCGTATCCCCGGGGTGACCAGTAGAAAATCCTGTCCGCATTGCTGGCGCATGGCACCGGCTTCCTGGGCCGAGCAGACCACACCGTCGAGACCGGAATCCCGTGCCAACCCGGCCAGACTGAGCGCCATTTCAGCCGGTGTACGCTGGATACCCAGCTCCTGCAGATCATCATCGGACATGCTGGTGAGCACGGTCACTGCAATGAGTCTGGGTCGCTGTTGATAGCCGCTGACCGCTTCGGCAGCGGCCTGCATCATGCGCCGACCACCCAGGGCATGGACATTGACCATCCACACTCCCAGTTCAGCGGCGGCCTGACAGGCTCGCGCCACCGTGTTCGGGATGTCGTGATACTTGAGATCGAGAAACACGTCGAAACCGCGCTGCTGCAGTTGATCGACAAAATCCGGGCCGAGCCGGGTGAACATTTCCTTACCGATCTTCAGTCGGCACAGTTCGGGCAGCAGGCGATCGACCATCGCCAGTGCCGACGTCGCATCCGGGTAGTCCAGTGCAACGATGATTTTAGGGTCTTTCATAGCGTCTCTATTTGGGTTTCATTCCGCCCCAGGTATGACAGCTGGGGCACAACCAGTACAGGGTATTCGCGGCATAACCGCAGTGGCTGCATTGAAAGCCGGTTTTATCTCGCACCATCTTGGCAACCACCTCGGCCAGATAACCGTCAGCATGATCGTCGGAAGACGGTTTGATATCCAGCAGTTTTTTCATGCTTTCCAGGGTTGGCACATGGGCGATGTTCTGTAC
>CBDULQ010000044.1:0-19092 GCA_965368115.1 uncultured Gammaproteobacteria bacterium
AACCAGCAGTGATGATGCGCTGCCGGTGGCACCGACCCAGGTTCAGCCCGCCGCCACCAGCTCCGGTGGTCAGGTCAGTTATCGTCCCATGGCCCAGTACAACCAGGTCAGCGGCGATTATCGCGTACAACAGAACGACACATTGTGGAGTGTCGCCAATCGTTTCCGTCCCGATTCCTCCGTATCCGTCGAGCAGATGATGCTGGCGCTGGTGCGTGAAAATCCGGAAGCCTTCATCAAGGAAAATATTCACGGCATCAAACGCGGGTACATCCTGCGCATGCCGGACCGTTCCGCAATCACCTCCATCGATCGTCAGGCGGCCATTGCCCAGGTGCGCGAACACACCGCATTGTGGCGTGAGTATCGTCAGGCGATGACCCACGAAGCCCCGGCATCCGCCATGGAGGCGCCGGCCGGCGCCAGTGCCGACGGCATGATGGAAGAAAGCAGTGACGGCAAGCTGAGTATCGTGGCCGCCGGTGGAGAAACCGGTAGCGACACCGCCGGTTCCGGACAGGACCCCATGGCCACCGAACTGAAGCGCCTGCGTGCCGAGCTGACCCTGGCCAATGAGTCGCTGGAATCCGAGCGACTGGAAAAAGAAAATCTGCAGTCCCGTCTGGACGAGCTGGAACAGCGCGTACAGCGTGTACTGGAAATGGACGACAGCGAACTGGCCAAACTGCAGCAGGATCTGGCCGGTGCCAAAGAAGAACTGGCGGCGCCTCCGGCTCAGGAAGAGGTGATCGACGTACCGCCCGAGTCCATGTTTGCCGATCAGCAGCAGGCTGAAGAGCCGGCCCCGGACAGCATGACCGAGACGCCGGCCGAAGAAAGTATGCCGGAAGACATGGCCGCTGAGCCTGAAGCGGCACCAGCGGAGTCCTCCGAAGAATCGGTGTTCGTCGATGAAAACCAGCCGGCCGAAGCGATGACCGAAGCGGAGCCGATGGTCGAACCCGCACCGCAACCGGCTCCGGTACAGCAGCCGATACTGCTGCCTGATTTCGACCAGAACAAGCCGAAGAACTTCTTTGAGCAATTGCTTGATGATCCGAAAATGCTGGGTGCCGTGGGTGGTGGCCTGGTGGCGATCCTGGCACTGATCGCCCTGTTATTGCGTCGCCTGCGCAAAGGTAAATCGGAAGAAGATGAATGGGTGGCGGATGAATCCGTTGCACCGGCCAGCGATACCGCCTCTTTCGATGAGCCGCCGCTGAGCTCCGAGCCGCTGACCACCGATGATACCCAGGATATCGAAGCCACGGCCAAGATGGCGGCGGCGAGCGACGAAACACCGTTCGACGATAGCGAACTGGAAGATACCACCAGTATGCCGGCGAAAGACGACCTGGAAGACACCATGGTCGGTCTGGCCGACGAAGCGCCGCAACAGGACGAAGAAAAAGATGACGTACTGGCCGAGGCGGATGTTTACCTGGCCTACGGCATTTACCAGCAGGCCGAAGAGTTATTGAACAAGGCGATCCGCGAGAATCCGGAACGCGATGACTATCGCATGAAATTGCTGGAAACTCATTTTGCCAACAAGGACGCTGCGGCGTTCACCAGCCTGGCGGAAGACGTTAAACAGCGTAAGGGTGGCGATCGTGGCTACTGGGATCGGGTTGTGGTCATGGGGCGCGAACTGGCGCCCGACAACGCCCTGTTCAGCGGCGAAGCGGTCGCGGATCTGGATACCGACGACCTGTTGCCACAGAAACCGGCCACCACCGACCTGGAACTGGATGCGGGTGGTGACACCGATCTTGACCTGGGCGACCTGGACATGGGCGGTGATGATGAACTGGATGCCACCCAGGTACTGAACGAGCCGCTGGACCTGGACGCGCTGGGAGAAAGCGAGTCCGCCGAGCCTCCGGTAACCAGCAGTGATGAACTGGACCTGGAAGCCGATCTGCAGAATCTGGCCAGTGAAATGGGCGGTGAAGAGGGCGGCCTGGAAGACAGTACTGAAGAAGACAAGGGCGACCTGGAGTTCGATCTGGGCGAATTCGACGACAGTGAACTGGAAGCCGCAACCGATACCGCAGCGACGGGTGAAGATCTGGATCTGGACGAAGATTTCTCACTCGACTTCGATGCTTCGGACCTGGGTTTCGAAACTGAAGACGAGCAGGCTGCAGGTGCAGCCAGCGAAGCGCCGGCTGAAGAAGCGGCCCTGGATCTGGATACGGATCTGGATCTGGGTGTCGACCTGGACGACGATAGCAGCGTCAGCGTTGCGGAAGACAGTGACCTGGGCGATCTGGATCTCGACATGGGTGGTCTGGAGCTGGATGACAGTTCTGCAGAAGCGCCCGGTGAAGATGCCATGGCCGACCTGGATCTGGGTGAAGATCTGGACCTGGGGGATAGCGAACTGAATCTGGATAGTGCCGAGGAACCGGCGCTGGATCTGGATATGGATATGGATACCGACAGCGGCGATGAAGTGGCGCTGGACCTTGAAGAACCGGCCCTGGATACTGAATCATCTGCCATGGCGGCCGGTGACGACGATGATTTCGATATTTCGGAACTGTCCGAAGATATCGATGAAGTTACCACCAAGCTGGATCTGGCCCGTGCCTACATCGACATGGGTGACAACGAGGGTGCACGCAGTATCCTGGAAGAGGTTCAGCAGGAAGGTAACGCGGAACAGCAGGCGCAGGCCGCCGAACTGTTGCAGCAGGCCAGCTAGGGCCGAGAACGAAAAAGCAAACGTTCATTCGTTTTCGGTAGATAACATAAAACGGCATCGGGTCTCACGTCCCTGATGCCGTTTTCATTTTGGGTGAAACAGTCATGCGCATTGCTCTGGGCATCGAGTACGACGGCAGCGGTTTCAGCGGCTGGCAGATGCAGCGTCACGGCACGCGCACCGTGCAGGGTGTGCTGGAGCAGGCGCTGTCGATCGTCGCCGATCATCCGGTGCAGCTGGTGTGTGCCGGGCGGACCGATACCGGTGTCCACGCCACCGGCCAGGTGGTGCATTTCGATACCCGGTCGGAGCGTCCGGATCGAGCCTGGGTACTGGGCGTGAACGCCCACCTGCCCGACGATGTGGCCTCGGTCTGGGCCTGTCCTGTGGCGGATGATTTCAGTGCCCGGTTTACCGCAACCGCCCGTTACTATCGTTATGTCATTCTCAATCGGCGTGCCCGTTCGGCGGTGCTCAGTCGCCGGGTGACCTGGTTGTATGATCGTCTCGATGTCGAGGCCATGCATGAGGCCGCCCAGGTGTTGATCGGCGAACAGGATTTTTCGTCATTTCGCTCCGCCGCCTGCCAGGCGGAACATGCGCGCCGTTGTGTGCATTTCGTCAAAGTGCATCGGCAGGGGGATTTCATTTATATCGACATCGAAGCCAATGCATTTCTGCATCATATGGTGCGCAATATCGTCGGTTCACTGTTGAAGGTGGGCACGGGCGAACAGCCGGTGAACTGGATCGGCGAACTGCTGGCACTGCGCGACCGCACCCGGGCCGGAATCACCGCACCGGCGGACGGTTTGTACCTGGTCAAGGTCAGTTATCCCGAGTCTGCGGGGCTGCCGGATCAGGTGATGACGCCCCGATTTGCATGAGGCTGCAGATGGGAAGCCGTAGCGCAATTCTGATAGAATCGATTCTTTTGCTGAGGCCGCCTGAGTCGTGAGTTTTCGCACCCGCGTCAAAATCTGTGGCATTACCCGCATCGCCGACGGTTTGCAGGCGGCAGCCCTCGGGGTGGACGCCATCGGCCTGGTGTTTTATGAAAAAAGTCCACGTTGCGTGGCGGTGGATCAGGCGGCTGAAATCTGTCGTCGGTTGCCGGCGCTGGTGACTCGGGTCGGTCTGTTTCTGAATCCCGAGCGGGAGCGGGTGGGCCAGGTGCTGGATCAGGTCGGACTGGATTTGCTGCAGTTTCACGGAACCGAGTCGGCGGAATTCTGTCGCTCTTTTGAACGTCCCTATATCAAGGCGCTGGGCGTTGCCGACAACGGGCAACTGGCCGAGCAATGCACCGCCTATACCGATGCTCAGGCCATTCTGCTGGACAGTCATCGGGTCGGTGCAGCAGGCGGTACCGGTGAGGTGTTCGACTGGTCCGTCATTCCGCATGAATTACGCGAACGCATCATTCTGGCCGGCGGACTGAATCCGGGCAATGTGGCGCAAGCCATTCGCCAGGTGAAGCCCTATGCCATTGACCTGAGTTCCGGGGTAGAATCCGCGCCGGGTATCAAAGACGCCGCATTGATGGCGCAGTTAATGAAAGAGGTGAAACGTGTCGACTGTGAACACGACTGAACAAATCGATTTTTCCAGCATGCCGGACGAGCGTGGTCACTTTGGTATCTATGGTGGCAAATTTGTTGCCGAGACCCTGATGGAGCCCATCGAAGAATTGCGCCAGGCCTATGAAAAGGTCAAGACCGACGCCGATTTTCAGGCCCGTTTCGATGCCGACCTGGCGCACTATGTGGGCCGGCCCAGTCCGCTGTATCACGCCGAGCGCTGGTCAAAGGAACTGGGTGGTGCGCAGATATACCTGAAACGTGAAGACCTGAATCACACCGGCGCGCACAAGATCAACAACACCATCGGCCAGGCGTTACTGGCGAAATACATGGGTAAGTCGCGGGTCATCGCCGAAACCGGTGCCGGTCAACATGGCGTCGCTTCGGCCACGGTTGCCGCGCGTTTCGGAATGGAATGTGTAGTGTACATGGGTGCGGAAGATGTCAGGCGTCAGGCGCCGAATGTCTATCGCATGAAACTGCTGGGTGCTGAGGTGGTGCCGGTTACTTCCGGCTCGAAAACCCTGAAAGATGCCCTCAACGAAGCCATGCGCGACTGGGTAACCAATGTCGACAATACGTTTTATATTATCGGTACCGTCGCCGGTCCGCATCCTTATCCGGCCATGGTGCGCGATTTTCAGGCGGTGATCGGCCGTGAAGCCAAACGCCAGATGCAGGAGATGACCGGACGTCTGCCGGACGCCCTGGTGGCCTGCGTCGGTGGTGGTTCCAATGCCATCGGTCTGTTCCATCCGTTCCTCGGCGACGCGGGCGTCAAAATCTACGGCGTCGAAGGCGGCGGTGATGGCGTCGATACACCCAACCATGCCGCACCGTTGTGTGCGGGTACACCGGGCGTGTTGCACGGCAATCGCACCTACCTGATGGAAGACAAGGACGGCCAGATCATCGAAACCCATTGCATTTCCGCCGGTCTGGATTATCCCGGTGTCGGCCCGGAACACGCCTGGCTGAAGGACATCGGTCGCGCCAACTATGTGGCGGTGACCGACAAGGAAGCGTTGGCGGCGTTTCATTCGCTGACCCGCACCGAAGGCATCATCCCGGCACTGGAGTCCAGTCATGCGCTGGCCTACACCGCCAAGCTGGCACCGACCATGAGCAAGGATGAAACCATCATCGTCAACCTGTCCGGTCGCGGCGACAAGGACATCAATACCATTGCCGACATCGAAGGAATCAAACTGTGAGTAGACTCGAGGCCACTTTCAAAGCGCTGAAACAGGCAAACCGTAAGGCGCTGATTCCATTTGTTACCGCCGGCGACCCGCAGCCTTCGGTTACTGTCGGGCTGATGCACGACATGGTGAAAGCCGGTGCCAACGTACTCGAACTCGGCGTACCGTTTTCCGATCCGATGGCGGAAGGTCCGGTGATACAGCTGGCCTGCGAACGTGCCCTGCAACATCATGTGTCGCTACACGATGTACTGGATATGGTGAAAGAATTTCGTCAGCAGGATGCAGAGACCCCGGTCGTGTTGATGGGTTACCTGAACCCGGTCGAGGTGATGGGTTATCGCGAATTTGCCGAAGCGGCGGCCGCCGCCGGAGCCGATGGTGTGATCCTGGTCGATCTGCCGCCGGAAGAGGGCGCAGAGCTGGTGAACGAACTTAAGTCTCGCGAGCTGGATATGATTTTTCTGCTGGCGCCCACCAGCACCGATGAGCGCATCAAAAAAATCTGTAACCTGGCCAGCGGTTTCGTCTACTACGTATCATTGAAAGGCGTGACCGGTGCCGCCAATCTCGACGTGGATAGCGTGGTGCAGAAGGTGTCGCAGATTCGCGGTCACACCGATATCCCGGTTGGTGTCGGTTTCGGCATTCGCGATGCGGATTCGGCAGCGAAAGTGGCTGCCGTTGCCGATGCTGTTGTGGTCGGTAGTGCGGTCGTGCAGCGTGTCGCAGACAATGTCGACGATGCTGCTAAAATTTCAACAGAGGTTTGTGCCCTGTTGTCGTCCATGCGCGAGGCCATGGACCAGATAGCATAAATCCGCAAAGAATGAATAATGCGACCCGTAAGCGTCGGGGCGCTGGAAAAGTAACAGGATCATCGTTATGAACTGGTTTGAAAAATTAATGCCGTCACGCATTCGCACCGAGAGCAGTGAAAAAAAAGGCTCGGTGCCGGAAGGTCTGTGGACTAAATGTAATGCCTGCAACGCGGTGCTGTATCGTGCCGAAGTGGAGCGCAACCAGGAAGTCTGTCCGAAATGCAGTCATCACATGCGTATGGGTGCGCGACGTCGTCTCGATCTGTTCCTGGATCGAGAGCCGCGCGAAGAAATTGCACCCAATGTCAGCCCGGTGGATATGCTGAAATTCAAGGACAGCAAAAAATACAAGGACCGCATTCTACAGGCACAGAAAACCACCGAAGAAAAAGACGTGCTGATCGTCATCAAGGGTCAGGTGAAAGGTGTTGCGCTGGTGGCGGCCGCTTTCGAATTTAAATTTATGGGCGGTTCGATGGGATCGGTGGTCGGCGAGAAATTCGTTCGGGCCGCGAATGTCTGCCTGCAGCAGAATATTCCGCTGGTGTGTTTTTCCGCGTCCGGTGGTGCACGTATGCAGGAGTCCCTGTTTTCGTTGATGCAGATGGCCAAAACCAGTGCCGTGTTGAAAGAAATGTCCAAGCGCGGCATTCCGTTTATTTCAGTGATGACCGATCCGACCATGGGTGGTGTTTCCGCATCGCTGGCCATGCTGGGTGATGTCAATGTCGGTGAACCGAATGCATTGATCGGGTTTGCCGGTCCGCGCGTCATCGAACAAACGGTGCGTGAAACGCTGCCGGAAGGTTTTCAACGTAGTGAATTCCTGCTCGAGCACGGCGCACTGGATATGATCATCGATCGTCGCGACATGCGCGATCGCATTGCCAGTATGCTCAGCATGATGCAGAACAAACCGGCGGCCTGATTTTAACAACATGGCGTTCTCCGCTGTGGCGCTAAGGACCCTATTTCCCTGAGGTATCATCACACCTCGGGGCACATCATGCGATTCAACACCCTGCAACAATGGCTGACCTGGCAGGAAAGCCTGAATCCAAAAGAAATCGATCTCGGTTTACAGCGCGTCGAACAGGTATTGCAGTGCCTGGGCCTGGCCTCGACGTTTGCCTGTCCGGTGATTACCGTGGCCGGCACCAACGGCAAGGGTTCATCAGTTGCGATGCTCGAGGCCCTGTTGCGTGCTCACGGTTATCGTGTCGGCTGTTATACCTCACCCCATGTGCTGGCGTATAACGAACGGGTGCGCATCGATGGTGCACCCGTGAGCGATGCCCGGCTATGCGCCGCGTTCGAAGATGTCGACCAGGCGCGTGCTGAAGTGGCGCTGACTTATTTCGAGTTCGGTACCCTGGCGGCCTTGCAGATTTTTGCCGAGCAGTCACTGGATGTGGTGGTGCTGGAGGTCGGTCTCGGTGGTCGGCTGGATGCGGTGAACGTCATCGATGCGGATGTGGCTCTGATCAGCACAGTGCATATCGATCATACCGACTGGCTGGGTCATGACATCGAAACCATCGCTGCTGAAAAAGCCGGCATCATGCGTTCTGGTCGGCCGGTGATCTATGCTGGAACCGATTGCCCGCAGGCGATTCACACGCGCGCGCAACAGCTGCGGGCGCCCTTGTTTTGTGCCGGCGATGACTACATCTTTAGCGAGCAGGTTGACGGTCGATGGCAACTGAAGATGCAGGACTGGCAACTGGATGCATTGAGCCGGCCCGCATTGCCGGGATCATTCCAGGTGCAGAACGCCGCCGGGGTCTTGATGGCATTACATTGCCTGCCCGGTTTCGAAATGCAAAGCGAGGCCATCGAGCGCGGTTTGCAGGCCGTGCAACTGCCGGGTCGTTATCAGCTGCTACAAACCGAGCCTGCTGTGATTCTGGATGTCGCACATAATCCACAGGCGGCACACGCCATTGCCGAGCTGTTGCAGCAAACAGCCATCGATGGCCGGACGTTGGCAGTGATCGCCATGTTGAAAGATAAGGCGGTCGGCGAAGTCATCGATATCCTGGCGCCGCAGGTTGATGTCTGGTTCAGCGCCGGTCTCGGCGGTAGTCGAGGCCTGGATGCGGACAGCATGGCAAAAATTGTCCAAGGCAGGGTGGCGGATGTTAAACTTTGCAGCCAGCCGACGGTGGCTGAAGCCTGCCGTGCCGCACTGGCGCAGGCACAGGCGCAGGACCGGGTGATCGTGCTGGGGTCGTTCCTGACCGTCAGCGAAGCCTGGCAAACATTCAACGGGTAGGGTTTTGGATAGAGCTTTAAAACAACGCTTACTGGGTGCGGTTATCCTCACCGCACTGCTGGTCATCCTGGTGCCCGAGTGGCTGGATGGCGCAGGCCATCGTGCCCGCTACCCGAGCCAGATCGAATTGCCGGAAACGCCTGAATTTGTTCCCATGAAAGAAATCATGCAACCGGCACCGACGGTCACCGCGTCTCGAGATACCGAGTCAGCACCGGCCGATGCGCAGCCCGACAAGCCGGTGGCTGCCGCAAAACCTGCGGTGAAGCCTAGCGCCGCCAGTGAAAGCAAGGCGGCTATCGATGCCTGGGCTTTGCAGGTGGGTAGCTTCAGCGAAGAAAAAAATGCCCAGGTGATGCGTGACCAGATGCGTGCCAAGGGTTATGCCGCCTACATCGATCATCTGCATAACAAGGACACGGATCAGTACCGGGTGCGCATCGGACCGGAGCTGGATCGGGAGCGCGTCGACAAGCTCCGCGATGACATCGAGAAGCAGGAGAAAATCAAAGGCCTGGTGGTGAAACATCCCTGATGAAGCGCCTAATATTTGTTATCATGCCCCCTTTGATGGAGCGGAGCCCTGCATGACCCTTATCGATTTCGGCATCATTCTGATTATCAGTGTGTTGCTGGTCCTCGGTCTGATCTGGGGGTTCGTTAAAATTGCCATTGCTCTGGGTACCTGGATTGCCGCCAGTATAATTTCGTTTACCTTTGCTCCAAATCTGGCCGCTTCCTTACTACAATCATCCATAGAATCGCCCGCCATGCGACTGGCCGTGGCCATGGGCATTCTGTTTATCCTGACCATCATGCTGGGAACGCTGATTGGTTTTCTGGCAAGACAAATCGTCAATAAAACCGGACTCAGCACACTGGATCGTCTGCTCGGTATGGTGATTGGTGTGTCGCTCGGGCTGGTGGTGATCCTGGGCCTGGTGTTCATGGCAGGCCTGACGCCTGTGCCGCAATATGAGTGGTGGCAGACATCTGTTCTTATCGAACGCTTTGAAGTGCTGGCCAGCTGGATTCAGGGTTATCTCCCTGATGACGTGTCGAAATATTTTTCTTATTGAAATGCTAAGGAAGCTCTGATTAATTCATGAACGAAAACCGTGAGTCCGGAATTAATCAGAGATTCCTTCTAAGTTATTCACTACGGTGATTTCGAGGTTGATATGTGCGGTATAGTTGGTGTCGTAGGCCGAAACAATGTTAATCAGTTATTGTATGACGCGCTGACCCTGTTGCAACATCGTGGACAGGATGCGGCAGGCATCGTGACCTGTGATGGCAATAAATTTTTTCTGCGTAAGAACAACGGTCTGGTCAGTGATGTGTTCGGTGCCGAACATATGCTGCAATTGACCGGTCCGATGGGCATAGGCCATGTGCGCTATCCCACTGCCGGTTGTTCGTCTTCTGCCGAAGCTCAGCCCTTCTATGTGAATTCACCTTACGGTATTGCCATGGGTCACAACGGCAATCTGACCAATGCGGAAGAGCTGAAAACCCAGTTGTTCAAGGACGATCTGCGCCACATCAACACCGAATCCGATTCCGAAGTCCTGCTCAACGTTTTCGCTCACGAGCTGCAACGTAACAATAAACTGGAAGTGGCACCGGACGATATTTTCGATGCCATCGAGAAAGTGCACGAACGTTGTCGCGGTGGTTATGCCGTGGTGGCGATGATTGTCGGCAAAGGCATCGTAGCGTTTCGAGATCCGTTCGGAATTCGCCCGGTCTGTTTCGGTACGCGCGAAACCGACAAGGGCACCGAATACATGGTGGCTTCGGAAAGTGTCGCCCTGCATGCGCTGGGTTTTGAACTGAAGCGTGATCTGGAGCCGGGGGAGGCGATTTATATTACTCGCGAAGGCGAGTTCTACAATCGTCAGTGTGCCGAAAACCCGGTTCATCATCCGTGTATTTTCGAATACGTGTATTTCGCACGGCCCGATTCCATCATCGACGATGTGTCGGTTTACAAGGCTCGCCTGCGTATGGGGCAGAAGCTGGTGGAAAAAATCCTCCGTGAAAATCCGAATCATGATATCGACGTGGTGATTCCGATTCCCGATACCAGTCGTACTTCGGCACTGGAAGTGGCTTATCATCTGGGCGTCAAATACCGTGAAGGTTTTATCAAGAATCGTTACATCGGTCGTACCTTCATCATGCCCGGTCAGCAGCAACGCAAAAAATCGGTGCGCCAGAAACTGAATGCCATCGATCTGGAATTCAAGAACAAGAACGTATTGCTGGTGGACGATTCCATTGTGCGTGGCACCACTTCCAAGCAGATTGTACAGATGGCGCGAGATGCCGGCGCACGCAAGGTGTACATGGCATCCGCCGCACCGCCGGTGCGTTACGCCAATGTCTACGGCATCGATATGCCGTCACCGCATGAATTCATTGCCGACGGTCGTACAGTGGAGGAAATCGCCCAGAAAATCGGTGCCGACTGGCTGATCTACCAGGACCTGAATGACCTGGTGCAGGCGGTGCGCAGCAAGGGTAACAAGAAACTCGACAGTTTCGACTGCTCCTGTTTTGATGGCCAGTACATCACCAAGGATGTGGACGAAAAATACCTGCAGCATCTGGAAGACGTCCGTTGCGATGCGGCAAAACGCCAGCGCGAACAGATTGCCAACCTCGAAGGCATCGATCTTCACAGCAGCCAGTAAATCATGCGCCGGACCCTGCCTACTTTCCGACAGTCGATTCTACTGGTCTGCCTGACCATCGTCGTGCTGTGCCGGCCGGGTCTGCTGAGTGCGGCGGAGGGCGATGATGTCGCACTGTTCGGCCAGGCGGTACAGCTCAGCGAGCAGGGCCAGTGGCAGCAGGCGGCCCGACTGTTCCGCGATATTGCTCAACGCCATCCGCAGTGGCCGGAACCGAAAAATAACCTGGCCGTCGTCATGAGTCGACTGGGCCAGCTCAAGGAAGCACAACAGGCACTGGAAGCTGCTGTCAGCAGTCAGCCCAGTTTTAAAACCGCACAACAGAATCGTCAGCAGTTGTACGATTATCTGGCGGCCGTCGCCTATGAAAAAGCGATCGGCAATACACAGCCACCCAGCGTGCCGCAACTGTCCCTGCTTACAAAATTACAGCAGCCGCCGAAGCCAGAGGTCAGGCCTGTTCCCGCACCCGCACCGATGACACCACCGGCTGCGGCTTCAGACGCAATGACATCGATTCAGGAGGACATCAGCAAGCGCCTGCAAATCTGGTCCAGAGCCTGGTCGATCGGTGATGTGGAGACCTATCTGCAGGCCTATTCGAGCCGCTTCAAACCCGATGAACCGGGAACCGACTATAATCAATGGCGTAATATTCGTCGTGCGCGGCTGACCCTGGCTGACAATACCCAGGTGGTATTGCAGGATATTCATATCTATCTGGATGCCGATCGTCAGCAGGCGATTGCCGAATTTGTGCAGAATTACCGGTCCGATCGTTACCAGGATCAGGTGATCAAACAACTGTTGCTGGCGCGTGAAAATAATCGCTGGCTGATTTTGTCGGAACGGGTGATTGAGAAGCTGAATTAGTATGGCGGTTCGATTTTACACTGTGGCGTGCGTCTTACTGGTACTGAGTTTCAGTGCCCGTGCCGAGATGCCCATGCATCCGGAGAAGCGCCTGATCCAGGCGGTCGAAGCCATCCAGTCCGCGCAAATGCAACGGGCGAGCCAGTTGCTGGAAGCCCTGATCAACGATGAACCCGATTTCAAACTGGCACATATGCTGTATGCGGATATTCTCAAGGCGCGCAGTCATGTGCTGCAGGTGCCGGGTATGGGGTTACCGCAGAACGATGACCGGCAACAGCTGATCGACGAGGCGCGTGCACGCTGGCAGGCGAATCAGCCGGCGCTTGATGAAAACCGAATTCCCGCCGTGCTGGGTCGACTGGATGACAATTATCAGCATGCCATTGTGGTCGATCTGCAACGTTCTCGGCTGTTCGTGTTCGAGAATCGCGCCGGCTTCCCGGTTCAGGTGGCGAATTATTTTATTTCCATGGGCCGCGGAGGCCCGGAAAAAGAACGCCAGGGCGATCTGCGTACACCGCTGGGTGTTTATTTCGTGCAATCCTATATTCCGCCGGAACGGCTGGCGGACAAATACGGCGCCGGTGCCTATCCCATCAACTACCCGAATTTCTGGGATCAGTTCAATGGTCGCACGGGTTATGGTATCTGGTTGCACGGTACCCGTAGCGGTACCTATAACCGTCCGCCGCTGGCCAGTGAAGGTTGCGTTGTACTGCCTAACAACGATCTGCTACAGGTGGGTAACTACATTACTCTGGGCCAGACGCCGGTGCTTATCGGCACCAATATGCAATGGCTGACGCAACAGCAGTGGGTCAGGCATCGTCAGCGGGTGAGCAGTATTTTCGAACGCTGGCTGAAAGACTGGGAAAGTCTCGATACACGCAGCTATCTCAGTCATTACTCTACCGAGTTCAGTAATGGCAGCAAAAATTACACCGACTGGGTAACCCACAAAACCCGTGTTGCGCAATATAAAACCTTTATCGATGTGGATACCAGTGAAGTCAGTCTGCTCATGCATCCCAACGAGGATGTCATGGTCGCCACCTTCTATCAGCGTTATCGTAGCGACAACTACATGAGTGAATCCTGGAAGCGTCAGTACTGGCGTAAGGAAGCAGACGGTGAATGGCGAATTATTTTCGAAGGTCAGATAGCAGCGCCCGCCAATACCCAACTTGCCAAAAACACGGAATATTCCACCGATTCCGCGAATTAATGATCGATCTTTTCCTGCCGGTCTTTTTCCTGTTGCGACAACAGTGGCTGTCTGGGTACATGTGTTTTCAACCAGGCCACCAGGTCGACCCAGATGCGACTGATTTCCTGATCGCTGGGCATGATGCCGGCGTAAGGCAATTCGACAGTCACCACAGGAATCTGGAGCTGCTCACCGGCAAAATTGCCGAGTGATCCGGGATAAGTGCCCAGCAGTCTGAGATGTAATGGACCGAGGTGCTTCGGTGGTTTCGGTGGCCCGTCGAAATCGACGATGCCATAGGGCGCATGTACCGCAACAATGGCATGAGGCTGAAACTCTTCGATCAGCTGGTGCATCCACCGGGTTTCCTTTTCACTCATCGGGTGTTCGCCCGGATAGCGACGCGGGTCTTTCCAGGTGCGCTTTTCCCAGTACTCAAGGCTGGCGCCGGGTTCGCCGCCGTGCGGGAAATTACGATTCAGGTCGACGCCGTTGGCATTCATACGCTGGGATTTTTTCTGCAGCAGGCCATCGGGATTGACCAGCGGTGCAATCTTCCAGTGAAACAGGCCGCTATGGTGCTGATCGAGAATGTGCATCCATTTGAACATGATGGTGACCGAAGAATACTCATCGCCATGCACGCCGCCGAGCATCAGAATACGCGCCTGGGGTAAGCGTTCCTCGAGTGGCGGGTATTCCTTAAGCAGGAGTGGTGTACGCCGTTCCGAGTATTCACCGCTGTGTGCGAGCCGGCGGGCCAGGCATTCATCCAGTGCCACACTGGCCAGTTTGCTGGCAATGCGCTGACAGGTCTCGGCAACATCGGTCGTTGGGAGACTGGCGTGGATATTCAGGCTGCAGAGCAGTAGCGGAATGGTGGCAAGGGTTTTCTTCATCGGACCTGCATGGTCATTTGGACGCCATGAGCATATCATAATGATAGAACATCCATGTGGAATTGAATCTCGCCTATGGGCCATGTAAAACAGCTAACCATCCGTGTTGCCGAGCAATGTCTGTATGTGCTGGATGACCACCAGCAGGTGGTTCGCCAGTATCCCGTATCGACATCCAGATATGGTATTGGTAATCGTGATGGCAGTTACCAGACACCGTTAGGTCGGCATCATATCAGCGACAAGATCGGTGCCGATGCCGATGAGCAGGAGGTGTTTATCGGGCGGCAGGCGCAGGGGCGGCTGGATGAGTTGCAACAGCAGGGTGTGGAACTGCCGGCAGATATTATCATGGCCCGTATTCTACGCCTGGCAGGTGATGAACCCGGTGTCAACCAGGGGGACGATGTGGACAGTTATCGACGCTACATTTATATTCACGGAACCAGCGAACAGGCGCTGATTGGACAGCCTGCATCCCACGGCTGTATCCGCATGCGCAATCGGGATGTGATCGAGCTATTCGATATGGTCGAGCCGAATACAGCAGTGCTCATAGAACCCTGAACCGGGTTTTCATTTTTACAGGAACCACTATGACAGATTTTGACGAGCAGGCTTTTGCCGAGCAACTGGCGTTTGCGACCCTGGCGGTTCGCGCCGGCCAGACGCGTACGGCGGAAGGGGAGAACTCGGAACCGATTTTTCCCACCTCCAGCTTCGTGTTCAGTTCCGCTGCGGAAGCTGCGGCGCGTTTTTCCGGCGAGCAGCCGGGTAACATTTATTCGCGTTTTACCAATCCAACCGTGCGCATGTTCGAACGTCGCCTGGCGGCACTGGAAGGTGCAGAAGCCTGTGTTGCGACATCGTCCGGTATGTCGGCCATTCTGTCGATGTGCATGGGTCTGCTCAACAGCGGCGATCATATCGTATCTTCACGCAGCATTTTCGGTACAACCACCGTGTTGTTCGAAAAATACCTCAGTCGCATGGGCATACAGACCAGTTTCGTCGAGCTTTCCGATCTCGATGCCTGGCGCAGTGCAATACGCAAGGAGACGCGTCTGTTGTTTCTGGAAACGCCGTCGAACCCGCTCACCGAACTGGTCGACATTGCGGCACTGGCGGAGATTGCCCATCAGCACGATTGCCTGCTGGCGGTGGACAACTGTTTCTGTACCCCGGCCCTGCAACGTCCTCTCGAAATGGGCGCGGATATCGTCGTGCATTCGGCAACCAAATACCTGGATGGCCAGGGCAGGTGCATGGGCGGTGCGGTACTCGGTAAACAGGATGTGGTGGGCACTGAGGTGTTCGGTTTCCTGCGCAGTGCCGGCCCGACCATGAGTCCGTTCAATGCCTGGGTGTTTCTGAAAGGTCTGGAGACACTGCAGATTCGCATGCAGGCGCATAGCCGTAACGCCATGCAACTCGCCGGCTGGTTACAACAGCAAGATGCGGTGGAGCGGGTTTACTATCCCGGGCTGGCTGATCATCCGCAACATGAACTGGCTGGTCGTCAGCAGTCGGATTTTGGCGGCCTGTTGTCTTTTGTCGTCAAAGGTGGACGCGAAGCGGCCTGGAAACTGATCGATGCAACACGCATTATGTCGATCACTGCCAACCTGGGCGATACCAAGTCGACCATCACCCATCCTGCGACCACCACCCATGGTCGTCTCAGCGACGAACAGAAACAGGCCGCGGGTATCGTCGACGGTCTGGTGCGTATCGCCGTGGGTCTGGAAGATATCGAAGACCTGAAAGCGGATCTGCAGCCCGGCTTGAGCCAGAACCTGTAGACAGGGGGCCAGGCTCTGCAACACGACGACCGGTCCGGCATGATCGGGAGCGTCTGTTAGACTCAAAATAGTCCCCGGTTTTTTACCATCATCATGACAGATTATTCACTGACACAGATTGCGCTGGCCGAGCGGGAAACACCGCTGATCCTGGTGGTGGATGACGATGTCGTCATTCGCACCATGCTCAAGAAAGCCCTGTCCCAGCACGGCTACGAAGTGATCGAAGCCTTTAACGGTGCCGAGGCGGTGGAACTGTTTCGCGAAAACCGTCCCGATATGGTGTTGCTCGATGTGCTGATGCCGGTGATGAATGGTTTCGAAGCCTGTGAAGTCATGCGTGGCATGGACACCGAACAGATGGTGCCGGTGATCATGCTCACCGCACTCGATGATGTCACTTCGGTTGATCGTGCTTTTGAATCCGGCGCTACTGATTTCATTACCAAACCGATCAACTGGAGTCTGTTCAGTCAACGTATTCGTTATGCGCTGCGTTCGCGGCAGATGGATTTCGATCTGCGCAAAAGCCAGTATCGCATTCGTCACGCAACCCAGGTTGCACGCCTGGGTTACTGGGACTGGGATCTGCGCAGCAATCAGATTCATGTGCCCACTGATGTGCTGGAAATGCTAGGTCTTAAAGTGACGCCGGGCGACGGACTGGACCGACTGCTCGACAATGTCGCGCCGGAAGACCGGGACCGCGTCGCACAAACTTTTGCCGATGCTCGCGAGCGCGCGGTCAACTTCGCCATCGAACACAGGCTCATCGATACCCGTGGTCGCGAATGTCATGTCTACCAGCAGGGTGATGTCATCTGTAACGACCTGGGCGAACCGATCTATGTGCTGGGTACCATCCAGGACATCAGCGCACTGAAGCGTGCTGAAGATCTGATTCTGCACCAGGCGTATCACGATCTGCTCACCGACCTGCCGAACCAGACCCTGTTCAAGGAGCGCCTGGATCATGCACTCAAGGTCGCCGAGCATTCCGGCTCCAAGGTGGCGGTAATTCTGATCGACATCGATCGTTTCCAGTTGATCAACGAAAGCCTCGGTCACGAAACCGGCAATGTGCTGCTGGTGGAATTCGCCGGCTTTCTCAATCGTTTCGTGCAGGAAGGCGATACCATTTGCCGAGTCAGCGGCAACGAGTTTGCATTGTTGCTGGAAAGTGTAAACAGCATGGATTACATCAACGACGTGATTCGACGCATTCGCACATCGTTGAAGGAAAATGCATTCGGCCTGGCCGGCGAACAGGTATACGTCACGGTGAGTATGGGTATAGCCATGTACCCGGATGACGAGTTCAGTACCGACAACCTGTTGCGTTCAGCCAATGCGGCGATGCGTAAAGCCAAATCTCTGGGCGGCGATCAGGAGTTTTTCTATACCTCGGGCATGAACCGGCGTGTGCATGATCGTTTGCGCATGGAGGGTGACCTGCGTCAGGCCATCGAGATGGAAGGGTTGGAACTGTTCTATCAACCGCAGGTGGATGCGGTGACGCGCAAGATCGTATCCATGGAAGCGCTGGTACGCTGGAATCATCCCAGCCTGGGTTTGATCTCGCCGATTCGATTTATACCCCTGGCCGAAGAAACCGGCCTGATTCAGCCATTGGGTGCCTGGGTATTGCAGCAGGCAATGCGACAGACACGCGCCTGGCATGATGCCGGTTTTCCTTTGCACTGCGGCATCAATCTGTCCGCCAAGCAGTTTATGCAGAGTGACCTGGTGGCCAGTGTCGAATCTTCACTGCAGCAGTTTCAACTCGATCCGCAATACATCGACCTGGAAATTACCGAAACCGTGGCCATGCTGGATGCGGAAAACAGCATCAACAAAATGCACGAACTCAAGCAACTGGGTATTCGCCTGTCGATGGACGATTTCGGTACCGGTTATTCCTCGCTCAGTTATCTGCACCGTTTTCCCCTCGATGTGCTGAAAATCGATCGTTCTTTCGTGATGGGGATTCAGGGGGATTCCGATGACGGTGCCATCGCCCGTGCGGTAATCGCCATGGCACACAGCATGAACTTACGCGTCATCGCTGAAGGCGTCGAAACCGAGCAGCAGTATGATTTTCTCAAACAGCATCACTGCGACATGATTCAGGGCTACCTGATTTCCGCGCCGGTGTCGGCGGACGATTTCAGCACCCTGTTGAAGTAATCGGTCTCTCGATCAATCGGCAACGAAACCGGCAGGAAATTTGCCGCGCAGGATATAGGCAAAGGCCAGTACTTCGGCAACGGCGTGATACAACTGTTCCGGAATTTCTTCGCCCAGGCTGATCTCCGCCAGGATTTCCACCAGTTCATCATCCTGTTGCAACGGCACTCCGGTCTGTTTTGCCATGTCGATAATCTGTTGCGCCAGGTCGCCGACACCTTTTGCGCTGACACGGGGTGCGTTCTTTTCATCGTATTCCAGGGCGACGGCAATTTTCTGCTGCTGTTTCATCAGGCTTTCTCATCCACCATGTGAACGGACTCGGGTACCGCGCGTTGTTGTGGCGGCTGACCGCGAATGACATCGATGCGACCGGGTTGCAGGCCGGCATCGACATAAGCCTGCTGTAACACATGCAGATGTTGTTGCAAGGTGGCGACGGTGGTCGAGTTGTCGGCATGAAACACGGTGGAAATCTGTTCGCCCATCAGGTGCAGTCGTGCCTGCACCGGACCCATGGGCGCCAGGTTGAAATTGATGGTAACGGTCCAGCTGTCCTGTTCGCGGTCCGGCTGATGCGCGTCCTGTTCGATACGAAACTGAAACAGGCTGATACCCTGGCGATCTTTTACCGGCAGGTCGAACATCAACAGGTACGGTGAGTCTGCGTCGCGAGTCAGTGGCGTCAGCTGTTGGCTGCTGATTCGCGCCACCGCATTGTCGACCAGCGCTTTGAGTTCCTGGGCAGCGGGTAAATTTCGCAACAGGCTGAGCAGGTTCTCCGCCAGTTGCCGTTGCTGTGGTTGTGGCTGTTGTTGCAGATGCTGGACC
>CBDULQ010000045.1:0-18877 GCA_965368115.1 uncultured Gammaproteobacteria bacterium
GTAAAAGCCAGGTGATACCAGGTGTTAACGTCCGGATTCACTGTGGCCGTATAAATTCTCTCGTCATTGACGCCGTCGCCGGAACGCACACTCAGATGAAGATGACTGTTTTCGAAATAAAGCCAGACAGAGTGGCTCGAGCTGACCAGTTTGGCCATCACGGTTTGTTTGAGGTTGGGACGGTTGACCGGCAAATCGGCTTCATCATTCCATTTGACCCAGGCTTCAAACGTGTAGGGCAGGGTGTCGGGTAATGCATTCTGGCCGGTGACCGCGTATTCCAGGGCGCCGGTGTCGTTACTAAAGCCACTGACTGCCTGATCAAGGCCGCGTGCCGACAGGCCGAAGGTCAGATCCTGTGCCGAAGATGCCTGCAACAGATTGAAGTTTCCGGTTTTGTCGTAGGTTTGAAGATAACCGTTGTTATGGCTGTAGCTGTCCATCGGCCACAGCGCGATGGTGTCCTGATCAATGCCAAAAGGTGTGAGGGGTTCGGTATGGCCGATTGTGGTGAAAAAGGTCAGGCTTAAACACGCTGAAGCCGCTAAAGATTTTCGTAATATGCGTTTAATACAATTTATCATCTGACTAGTCCTTTATCTGCTGATTGTAATCATTAAACTGTTTCTGATATTGCTGGTGCTCGATTTATTCCTCCGCGGTTAATGGTATTTCATGATGTTTACGAATTCGTGTCGATCGCGATTCAGGCAGCGCTCGCGCTTTCGGCGGTGATTGCCGAACGAAATAGGCCGAAGTCTATGCACAGGCAAGACTTAACCGTTGATGTTGCACGGTGATGATTAAAAACTGTTTAAGTTCGAATGGGCGTGGGTGATAAGTGAAAATCACGGCGACTTCTGCGGTCGCCTGGTCGATTCGACCGGATCATGCCATTTTGAAATAGCCGGGTCAATGCTTGTTCTGTTTAATAAATAGGTCACAATTTTGCTGAGAATGATCTGTTAGCGTAGTTCGATCAGTTTTTTGCCAAGCGCATTCGTGCCGGGAAAATGATTATGAATACTGTCGAACTCTATACGCTCACGGACTGGATCGAAACGGAAATCATCAACTCAGCCATTCTCGATAAATACCATGCCCTGCATCATATCCTGCAGCAGCATGTCACGTCCGATCAGCCACGGCAGTCGTTTTCCGCACAACGTGATGAGCTGTTACAGGCGCTTGCCGCGGTGCGTCTCGAAGTGCTGTCCGGTGACCAGGTGCGTTTTCTACAGCGCCTGGGCGTGGCCGACACGGTGGGCGAGCGGGGTGTCGAGCGTATCGAAGATTGTCTGTATAAAAACGTCATCGACGTGGCCACGTCCGCCGCCGCCATTGGCGCCATGCTCGGTGAGTTGCAGCAGGGTGTGGAACGCAGTCGGCAGATTGCCGGTGGACTGCAGGGGCTGACCCTGTCCGCCGATGACGATATGCCCGGTGACGTGATGATGCGCGTGGTGTTTGCCGGCGATGCGGCCATGGCCAATGTCGCCGACTTCAAACGCTGGGGCGAACTCTGGAACGACATCGGCTACGGCATTGCTTTTGCCAATAACGAAACCATCGAGGATGTGCACATCGTCGGCGCCGCCAGTGGATCGGTCGTGCTGGAGCTGGGTGTGTCGCGATGCTTTGCACAGACGGCCGGCGACATCATTCTATCCGCCCTGCTGCTGACGGAAAAAGTGCAGGATATCAATCGCAAGGCCGAAGAACTGCGCCGCCTGCAACTGAAGAACAACAAACTGGTGCTGGATCTGGAAAAAGAAGCGGAGTTTGAAATCCGTACCGGCGTGGACAACATCTCCGATCAGATGATCCGTAAACTGGGCCTGAAAAAGAACGGCGAAGGCGACAAGATCACCGCCCTGATGAAAGCGGTGCGTCACCTGATGCATTTCCTGGAGCAGGGCGGTGAAGTGGATTTCGTGATTCCGTTTGCCGCCGATGCATCGGCAGACGACCCGTTTACCGCTTTGCGCCAGCTCAGCCTGCACATCCGTGAACTGAAGAAAAAACTGCCCGACGACAATTCGCTCGCGGGCGAAACCCGCGCCGCCTGATCTGCGGTGCCATCGCCCCTGATGGGGTATGATGCGCCCATGACCCAGGCTTCATCCGCAACAGCGACGCTACCCGACCGACTGCGTAATCAACTGCAAACGCTGCTCGAGGATTTGCAGTCGCATCGCCATCGGGCACTGCTGGTCCTGCAGCATGCGCAGGCGGAGCAGCAGGCCGAAGATCTGTTGCAGATCTTTAATCTGGATCCTTTGTTACGTGTATCCGATCAACTCGAACAGGCCTTGCCGCCCGCTCGAGCCCGCACCCAGCTGGGGCGCGAATACCGGGCCATCGTATTCGATGCGCGCAACGGCGATTTCGATGCCGATGCCTTTGGCGCCGTGGCGGGGACCCTGTGTGGCGGCGGTGTGCTGTTACTCCTGCTACCCGAGGCTGCCCCCTCTTCCACTGAAAGCACACCTTTCATGCAGCGCCTGCGGCGCATTCTTCATCACCATCCTGCGGCCTACGCGTTGACCGACGAGGGTTTGCGACCGGCGCCGAGAGCGGAAAACGCGCTGCCCGAAGCCGCCCCGGTTGCGGGACCGTTTCGTACGCCGGATCAGCAACAGGCGGTGATCGACATCGTCGACACCACCTGTGCAGCCGAAGCTCGCCCGCTGTTGCTGGTCTCCGATCGTGGCCGCGGCAAGACGGCGGCGCTGGGTCTGGCCGCCGCCGAGCTGTTGCAACAGACCCTGAGCCGCATTCTGGTCACCGCACCGCGACTGTCGGTGGCCGAGCCCCTGTTCGAACATGCCGCCGATCGACTGGCCGGTGCGGTACGCAGTCGTGCGGCCCTGCACTGGCAGGATCGCAGCCTGGAATTCGTGGCACCGGATGCCCTGTTGCAGGAAACGCCCGACGCGGATCTGCTGCTGGTCGATGAGGCCGCCGCCATACCGCTCACGCTGTTGCAGCAGTTGCTGATTCGTTATCCCCGCGTGGTCTTCGCCAGCACCATTCACGGTTACGAGGGCACCGGTCGCGGCTTTGCATTGAAATTCCGCCAGTTGCTGGACCGCCAGGCCCCGGGCTGGCGCGAATTGACGTTGCATACACCGATTCGCTGGGCTGAAGGCGATGCGCTGGAAGCCTGTATCGATCGTCTGTTGTGCCTGGATGCGGAGCTGGCTGAGCCCCCGACGGAGATACTGCCGGACCAGTGCCGGGTCGCGCCCATCGCAGCGGCCGAGCTGCGCGAGGATGACGATCGCCTGTCCGCCCTGTTCGCCCTGCTGGTGTCCGCCCACTACCGTACCCGGCCGGCGGATTTGCGCCAGTTGCTGGATGATCCGGCGCTGCGCATTTACGGCCTGTTGCACCAGCAGCAGCTACTGGGTGCGGCGCTGGTCAGTGAGGAGGGCGGCTTCGATGCGCAACTGAGCGCTGCCATCCATCGCGGCGAACGCCGCCCGCCGGGTCATCTGCTGGCGCAGACGCTGAGTTTCCATGCCGGGGATGCACAGGCGGCGCAACTGACTTATGCACGCATCATGCGCATTGCCATCCATCCGCAATTACAGCGTCAGGGGCTGGGCAGTCGACTGTTGCAGGCGGTGATCGAACGGGAACAGCACCGGGTCGACACCATCGGCACCAGTTTCGCGGCCAGTGCCGATTTGCTGCACTTCTGGCAACAGGCCGAACTCTGGCCGGTGCGCATCGGTTTCAGTCGCGACCATGTCAGCGGCCTGCATGCGGCGGTGATGCTACGGCCGTGTTCCACAGCGGGGCAGTCATTGTTCCATCGGCTGCGCACCCGTTTTCAGCAATCCATCGCCGTCTGGTTGCAGGATAGCCTGGGTGACCTGGACCCGGCATTACAACAGGCATTGCTGAGTCAGGGCATCGATGACAACAGTCGCTTCTCGGTCGAGGATGCTGAACAGCTACGGGCTTATACTCGAGGCGAGCGGGGCATGGAAGCCTGTCTCTGGCCATTGAAAAAACTGTTGCGTGATCATGGTGAGGGGCTGGTCCGACTGGAACCGTCCCCGGCAGCGGTCATTCGGGCACGCTTGCAGGATGGCCTGGACTGGGCGCAAACCGTGCAGGTGGCCGGTTGCAGCGGGAAGGCCGAAGCCCGGCAGTTGATGTGTGAGGGTGTGGCCGACTGGCTGGCCGGATTACAGGCGTGAGATGTAGTCCGCCACCGCGTCCAGATCACTGTCCTTGAGGTCTTTGATCTGTGCCACCATGGCCGGGTTGCTGTTCTTGCGATAACCGTCGCGAATCCATTTCAACTGGCGCAGCAGGTAGCGGTGATGCTGGCCTTGCAGTTTCGGAAACACTGCCATGTTGTCACCCATGCCATCCTCACCATGACAGTGTTGACAACGTTCCTTGTAGATTTTTCCACCCAGCGCCAGTTGTTTGCCGTTGCCGCGGCCGGGATTCGGATTCGGCGCCATGGTCGCGATGTAGGCGGTGACGTCGATGACCGCCTGTTCGCCGCCAATGGTGTCCGGATCGGAGAAGGGATACATGGTGGGGTTCTCTCGATGCCGGGCACGGATGTCGTCGAGCTGTTTGAGCAGCACGCGGCGATGCTGGCCGGCGATGACCGGAAAACTGCCGTCCTTTTTGCCCCAGCCGTTGTCCAGGTGACAGGCGGCGCACAGGGGATAGATTTTGCGTCCCTTGTCGATATCCGCCGGCTGGTCGTAAGGATGATTTATTTGTTCAGGAGTTGATAATGCACAAAGCGGCGTGAGACCGATCACGACTAAAATAAGCGCAGATTTCAGGTGTAAATTCATCATGCGCGTAGCATAGCACCGCGCGGTCGGCGATTTTTAAACCAGATCAAGAGAATATGTATTTAAAAACACTTTTATTTATCGGGGTATTAGTCCTGTTTAGCGCGCCTCTGCAGGCCAAGCGCATCCAGGTGCTGGAAACCGATGAAACACAGATCGATATCCGCATTTTCGAAGCGCAGGGCGAAACCCTGTTGCTGGGTTTTCCCTGTGACGAAGGTAAAAGCAAGGCGGAAGAACGCACCGCGGCGTCACTGGCGGAGGACGGTATCGAAGTCTGGATGCCGGACATGCTGTCCGCGTTCATGCTGCCCAATGTGCGCAGCAGTCGCGCACAAATCAGCACCGAATCGATTCTTGCGGTGATCGATGCCGCCATGCAGACCGGCAAGAAGGTGTACCTGATCGCCAGCGGACCGGATACCGAAATTATCCTGCGCGGCGCCCATGAATGGGAAAAAGCCCACGACCGAAAACTCTCCGGTGCCGTGTTGTTGTTCCCGCGTCTGTTCAAGGATGCGCCGCAACCCGGCAAGCCGCCGGAATATGTCGATGAAGCCGGCACCACCCAACTGCCGATCATGTTGCTGGAAGGCGAGCGCACCCCCAATCGCTGGGGTATCGCCAGTCTGTCCGATCAACTGGCGAAAGGCGGCAGCCCGGTGTACGCCAAAGTGATTCCCCTGGTGCGCGGTTATTTTTTCAAGCGCCAGGATGCCAATCGATCAGAAGATGTGGTCACCTCCCAACTGGCCGGTCTGATCAAAGTCAGTCTTTTCTATTTGAGGAGCCACCAGTCCAATGATTAAACGTTCTGCCCTGTTGTTGTCCCTGTTGCTGTTTAGCGTCACGACACTGGCCGCCAATCTTAAACCCTATCCCGCCGATGCGCCGACACCGCCGCTTAAGTTGCAGGACCTGCAGGGTAAAACCCATGACCTGAATGACTATAAAGGTAGCGTGGTACTGGTGCAGTTCTGGGCCACCTATTGCACACCCTGTCGCAAGGAAATGCCGTCGATGAACAAGTTGATGACCAAAATGGGCGATGTACCGTTCAAGATTCTGGCGGTCGACATGGGTGAAAGCAAACCGGAAGTGACCGCGTTCGTGAATCAGGTTAAGCCGGAGTTCACCATCCTGATGGATGAAGAGGGGCAGTCCATCGGTGCCTGGAAAGTCTTCGCCGCGCCGTCCAATTTCATCATCGGTCCCGAGGGTAAAATCCGTTACACCCTGTTCGGCGGTGTGGAATGGGATTCCGATGAGCTGGTGACTAAATTGAAAGCGCTGGCAGCGAACTGATGCGATTCTGGCGAGCGCGTCCGTGCTCGCCGTCTTCTACTCATGAAAACCTTCATTATTTTATTTGTGTTAGCCGTGTTGTTTGTAGTGGGGTCCGCCGGTGCCATGCGCTATTTCGACAGACGCGGAGCGGGTGCCGGAAAAACACACAAACCGGGTACCGGTAAACGGAATACAGACAAACCCGATAAGGAATAGCTCCGCACCAAACCCTCCCCGTTTCCTGATGTGTGGATATTGTCCCTCCGTTCGAGTGGTTAGCCGACATTTTTTGTGTGTTAACCGAAGAATTTCAGTTTTGTGATTTCACCGGATCTTTTGATCAGTTATGCTTGGCCTGGCGCCGTTTCCGACCCCGGGTTGCCGGCGGCTCGGGTCTGCAGAAATGCGTAAATAAAATTCAGTACAAATGTAGAGTAATAAAAATGATGAAATTCGGACTGTTTTCCCTGTTATGCATGTTGTCCATGCTTGCTCAAGCTGAAGTGGTGACCTATCGCGCCAGTGGTCAGATCAATTATGGTTCGGGCCTGTTGCTGGATGATCATGTGATTGAACTGGGTGACTCATTCGAGGTGGAATTTTCGTGGGAAACAACAACGCCTGCGGACTCGCCGGGTAATAACAGCTATGCAAATTATCGCGCCATTACATATATGGCTTTATCCATTGGTGACAGTCCGGTGTTTGCGTTAAGTGCTGAAGATCAGCGTTTTCCTCTTCATGATGTAACGGTGACCAATTACGATTTAAGCGGAGACGGGTATGAATTTCTTTTCTTCTATGCCGGGAGTCCGGGCCTGCCTTCCATTTATCAGGACTATTCGCTGACATCTGCAACGATCAGTTTTTATGACCAGTTCGTAAACAGCATTACCAGCTCAGCACTGCCGAATCGTCTAAATCTGAATGATTTTACCGATACCCGGTTTCAGGTGCAGTTCGATAGTGCAACCGACCTGGCATTGTTTTCCGGTCATATAACGGAACTGACCGCTGTGCCTTTGCCGGGTGCGGTATGGCTGTTTTTCAGCGGGCTTCTCGGTCTTGGGATAATGTCGCGCAGAAAAAGAACGCACTGATGGCCACTGCAGCCTGTTCGTCAATCTCACGCTATCGAATAGGTGCTGCGTAGAAATTCGAGCACCTGCTCCGCATCACCCCTGAACACCACACGTTCCTGTTTGCCGCCGATCTGGTAGTCGTACATCGGATCATAATAATCGTCCAGCATGCTGCGTATCCAGTTGCGATGCTGTTGCGGATCGTTGTGCTTGCGATGTTGCTCGATGGCATCTTCCATGATGCGGCGTAGCTGTTTGTGTCGTACGCCGCCGAGACGTTTCTGTACCTTGTCCAGCGATGTCATCAACTGTTGAGCCCAGATGTCGAAAGCCTGTTGTGCATCGTGGTGTTGATGATGTTCGTCGAGAGCGGCGCTGATGTATTCGTCGTAAATGATGTCGACGCGTTGTTCGAGCTCGACTTCCAGCATTACCAGCGGCGACTGTTTCATTTTGTCGAACAGCACTATCGGGATGCGTCGTGAACCGATGGCGGCGGCTTCATCTTCCATCAGCAGGTGGTGGTGCTGTTGTCGGCGATGCTTCAGTAACTGAATCGACAGTTTGTTTTCGATATCGATCTGTGCCGGCTGCGGGGTGACGTGTTTGCCGAACACGGAACCGCGATGGTTGTAGAGGCCTTCCAGGTCGATGCAGCGATCGAGTCGATTCAGTAGCAGGGTTTTGCCGGTGCCGGTACGACCACCGAGAATGACCGGTTGAATGTCCGCCACGGACTCGTCCAGTTGGTCGAGTAGAAAACGACGCATCGCCTTGTAGCCACCGGTGACCCGTGGATACATGACGCCGGTGTACTGGTAGATCCATTGCTGGGTAATCTTGGAGCGCATGCCGCCGCGAAAACAGTACAGCACACCATCGGGATGGTTCTTTACGAATTCGCTCCAGGCATTGACCCGTTGCTGTTTGATGTCGTCCTTAACCAGCTCGTAACCCAGTTCCACCGCCTTGTCCTGGCCCATGTCCTTGTAGCGGATACCGATCTGTTCGCGTTCCTCATCGTTGATCAGCGGCAGGTTGCGAGCACCGGGGAAGGCGCCCTGGTTGAATTCCACCGGCGCGCGCACATCCATCAGGGGCACGTCGTCGAGGAACAGGCGCAGAAAATCGTCGGTCTGCAAATCGGTGGGGGATTTTATCGATGGTGATGGCATGGCGAGTCAGTCAATCGAAAAACAGTTACAACACATTGATCAATATTTTTCCGGCGCCGGGTTTGAGTTCACCGATCGCATTCAGATGCAGATCATGTTCGGCGGCGATGCGCAGGAACTCGTCTTCACCCTGCGGATCGACGGCCACCAGCAGGCCGCCGGAGGTTTGTGGATCGCAGAGGATGGCGCGTTGAGTATCGTTCAGTGCGGACAGTTTGTGGCCGTAGCTGTCGAAGTTGCGTTGCGCGCCGCCGGGTGAACAACCCAGCGATAGATAATGCTCCACTTCGGGCAGTTTCGGCACCGAATCGTAGATCACTTCCGCACTCACTCCACTGCCTTCACAGATTTCGGTCAGGTGACCCATCAGGCCGAAACCGGTAACGTCGGTCATTGCCGTAACATAAGGCAATCTGGCGAATTCGGCGCCGATGCGGTTGAGCATGCACATGGTATCCGGCGCGATGCGGGTGTGCGCTGCATCGAGCAGTTTCTTTTTCTGCGCCGTGGTCAGGATGCCGATACCCAGCGGTTTGGTGAGATAGAGTTTGCTACCCACCTGGCCCTGGTCGTTGCGTTTCAGGTGTTCGTTGTTCACTTCACCGGTCACCGCCAGGCCGAAGATGGGTTCCGGCGCATCGATGGAATGACCACCCGCCAGCGGCATACCCGCCAGCTGGCAGGCATGGCGACCGCCGTCGATGACACGCTGCGCCACCTCGGGGCCGAGCTTGTCGATGGGCCAGCCGAAGATGGCGATGGCCATCAGTGGGGTGCCGCCCATGGCATAGATATCGCTGATCGCATTGGTGGCGGCGATCTGTCCGAACTCGAACGGATCGTCGACGATGGGCATGAAGAAATCGGTGGTGCTGATGACCGAACGGCCGTCGCCCAGATCGTACACGGCGGCGTCGTCCTTGCTGGCATTGCCGACCAGCAGCCGCGGATGAGGCTGTAGGTCCATGCTGGTTTTGAGTATGTCTTCGAGCAGACCGGGAGCGATTTTGCAGCCACAGCCTGAGCCGTGACTGTATTCAGTCATTTTTACCTGGGATGTCATCGGATTTTAAAGCGATCTTTCTGAATTGTGAGGGACAATTATACACCTGATTGACGTGCGAATAAGTCAGTCGTCTTCCGGAAGCGGTATAAATTCCTGATCGTCGGCGGCAATTTTCGCGAAGCGGCCCTGGCGCCAGTCGTCTTTCGCCTGTTCGATACGTTGTTTGCGGCTGGATACGAAATTCCACCAGATGTGTCGAGGGCCCACCGGGTCGCCGCCGATCAGTGCGATGCGGCTGTCCTGGAGGGCCTGGATGGTCACCTCCTGTTGTGCGGCGAGCAGGCTCATGCTGAAGCGGGGCAGGCGGGTGTCTGCAATCTGCAGCTTACCTTCCACCAGGTACAGGCCGCGCTCGGCGAGCGGGTTGGGCAACTGCAGGCTCTGGCCGGCAGTGAGGCGGGCTTCCAGGTAAAGTGTCGGCGACAGGGTGCGCACCGGCGAGGTCAGGCCGTAGGCGCTGCCCATCATGACCCTGACCGGCACGCCGTCGATATGGGCGGTGGGGATATCGTCGCTGCCATAGTGGTAGAAGGCGGGATCGATTTCCTCATCCGTTTCCGGCAACGCCAGCCAGAGTTGCAGGCCGTCCAGCAGGTGGCCTCTGGCACGTAACGCGGGATCGGTACGTTCCGAATGTACGATGCCGCGACCGGCCAGCATCAGGTTAATGTCGCCGGGGCGGATGATCCGGTCGCTGCCCAGCGAATCCCGGTGATGAATTTCGCCCTTGAACAGGTAAGTGACCGTGGCCAGGTTGATGTGCGGATGCGGGCGCACGTCGATGCCTGCGCCGGGCCGGAATTCCGCAGGACCCATGTGGTCGAAAAAAATCCACGGACCGATCATGCGTTGCTGCGCATGAGGCAGCACACGGCGCACCGAAAATCCGCCCAGGTCTTTTTCTGCGGCATGGATGATACGTTCGATGGCCGGCGTGGCGGGATTGTGTAGCGATGCCGGCGAGTTGTCCTGGTAAATGATGCTCATCGGATCGAACGGCCTCGTATTGTGCGAGCGGTCAGGTCATCATACCCAGACTCTTCGGCGGATGAAAGCCGGGCCCGATGCGGTAAAAAAGTAAGCGGAGTATTTGTGATTACAGAGTGTTTGAGGCCGATGCTTGTCGGTGTGCTGTGTATGCTGGGCCTGCCGGGTTGTCAGCAGGCGGTTGTTGATGACGATATCGATTCAGGAAGACTGATCCTCGGCGATCACCCGCTGGTGGAAAAAATCTGGGACGTGCGGGCCGGGCGTTTCGTCGAATCTCAACAGTTGTTTGCCGCACTGGATGGTGTCGATTACCTGCTGCTCGGTGAACTGCACGACAACCGCCAGCATCATCGTCATCAGGCCGCGATCATTGCCGAGCTGGCGCGGCAGAAAAAAACCGCTGCAGTCTATTTCGAAATGATCGACCAGGTGCAGGGCGAACAGCTCGCCCAACAACCGCCGCAGGATCTGGAACAACTGCTGACGCGACTGGAACAGTCGGATTCGGGCTGGGATTATCGGCAGATGTACCGGCCGCTGTTCGAACAGGCGATGCTTGCCGGATTCCCGATTCGTGCCGCGAACCTGCCGCGCCGCCAGCTGATCGATCTGATGCGTCAGCAGACGCCGCAGATTCCGCCGGCGCTGGATACCTTGTTGAAACGTTATCCACTCAATGCACAACAACACCAGGCGATGGCGCGGGAAGTGGTGGAAGCGCACTGTAATATGCTGCCGGAACAGCGCACGCAGCCGATGATACTGGCGCAGCGTCTGCGTGATGCACAGATGGCCAGTCGTTTGCGTGCCGAACCCGAAGCAGTGCGAGTGCTGATTACCGGCAACGGGCATGCGCGTCGCGACCGGGGTGTGCCGATGTTTCTGGCCGGCGAAGAAATGAAAATATTGTCAGTGGGTTTTTTTGAAGTCGCCGAAGGTGATGTTCGAGCCGAAGATTATAGCGAGCGATGGGAAGGTGGACTGCCGTTCGACTATGTATGGTTTACCGTGCGTTTCGATCGCGCTGATCCCTGTGCCGCGTTACAGCGCCAACTGCACGAATCAAAATCGAAGTGATGGTTTTGCCGGGTTCGGCTGAGTCGCCATGGTGAAAAATTCCGTCCCTGGATCCCGGTTCCATTCTGTCATTTAAACGGTTGAGCGCGGCGTGTTGCGACTAGTTGCGGCGCTGAAAATTATTGTCGAAATGATTGTTCCAGGCTGAATAGTCAGTTGGGATATCGGCGCGCTCGCGGAGTACGATATCCAGGTGATATTGCTCGGCACCCGACAGGGGCGCACAGCTGCGTACATTGCCGGTGAGGTGATAGCGCCGGCCGACATCCTTCAGGGTCACGGCCATGTCCAGCACCGAGTTGAGCACGATCTCCCGACATACCTCCATACTGAATTTGTTTTTCCATACCCGAATGTTTTTTGACTGGAAGGTCTTGCCCAGCAGCACTGGATTGTCGGACGAGAACAGCACCTTGATTTCGATGTTGTCCGCACTGAGTAAGCGACCGATCTCCTGATTGCTGGGCCTGTTTAGTTTGAACGACTTCATATTCAATCCTCACCACTGGGTTAAGCAACTTCGAGGCAGACTATAAAGGGTGGGGAGTGTGGCTACAGATAACTCTATCAACAGACGCTAATATTGAGAAAATGACCCAGGTATTCGCCGGGTCATTCGGTGTTTTCGGGAAAACCGCCCAGGTCGTGACGCTTGCGCGTCACGACCCGGTGGGTCGTCGATCAGGGTGTTGCAGGCGGCAGGGCCGGGATTGCGATGTTGTCAGGGGTGGGACCGTAGCCGTCGGTGAGGGTGTTCAGAAAGGCGACCAGGGCGGCCTCTTCCTGTGCACTCAGACCCAGATTGCCCATGTGTTGCGTATTCAGGTTCTGGGTGACCTCGGGTGCCGGCCATGCGCCGCTATCGCGGGTATTGAAGAAATGCACAATCTGCTCGAGGCTGGCGAAGTAGCCGTTGTGACCGTAGGGCGGTGTGATGGCGATATTACGCAGGCTCATCACACGGAATTTGCCGAGCTGGTCGCCGTTGCTGTCGACCGCGGCAATGTCCTCGCGTCCACCCAGACCATAGTCGACGGGTAGTGATGCAATGAGCGGATTTTCACTGTGCGGAATACCGATATTGGCATAACCGAAGTTGCTGAACAGCGGGGGCTGGATGCTGCCGTCGGCATTGTTGACCACCGTGCTGGTGTGGCACACGGAACATTGCGCCTTGCCGTTGAACAGTTGATATCCCTGGGTTTCTTCGGCGTTGAACTGGGCGCTGCCGGCGAGCCAGTGGTCGTACTTGGAACTGAATCTAAGCAGGCTGTTGCTGGATTCGAAACGGGCGATGGCGTCGGCCAGCGCGGTGTAGACGCGATCGACATAAGCCGGGTCATCGAGTGAGGCCAGGTCACTCAGGTCGATACCGTATACCTGCTGGAAGGTATGCTGGTAATACACCTGGTGTTCGCCGGCGCCGTCACTCAGACGTTCGATCACTGCGCGTGCGTCGGGCATGGCCATTTCCACCGGATTGAGAAACGGTCCCTTGGCCTGTTCGGTCAGGGTCGGTGCGCGTCCATCCCAGAACTGGCCGCCGCTGTAACTTTGCTGTGCTGCATTCCACTGGAAGTAGGGTACGTATGCGGCATAGGCGGCACTGGGTGCGTTGCGGCCGCCGTTCAGGTCGGGAAACGAACCGAGGGATACGACACTGTTTTGCGGATCGGCGACATTGGCCGGATCGACGAAACCCGGTGGCGCATGACAACTGCCACAGGACTGATTTCGATTAAACGAAAGGTTTGTGTCAAAATAAAGCATTCGACCCAGATTGGTTTTCGCACTGTCCAGGTTGAGTGCCATCAGTGGCGCCGGTGCCAGTAAAATCGTACATAGCAAAAACGACGTTGTAGATTGTTTACCCATGTGTCCATTCCTCGTGTTTGGTTTTCAGGTAAAGGGCAACACGTGTGGGTGTTCAGGACGGTTCCGGGAATTTGTCCCGGTTTATGTGGGCAGGTCTACAAAAATTCGCGCCGGGTTTAATCGTTCTGTCATGAACGGCAATCGAATTGAATCGTGTTAAGGAGGTGCATTGACCATTCAGCGGTTTCTGCTGTTGATCTTCATGTTGATCATGCCCTCACTGTCACAGGGGAGTGTGGATAGCATGGACGTGGTCGATCAGCTCATTCAACAACACCCGCAGCAGGATGGTCTTTTCGTGCTCGATAGCGGGCAGCATTCGCTGATGTCGCGTGCCTGGCTGGCCCGTCATGCGGAACACAGTATCGACGTTCAGTATTTCATCTGGAGTACCGACAACATCGGTATTCTCGCCGCGGAAGCCCTGTTGCAGGCAGCGCAACGTGGTGTACAGGTGCGCGTCATCGTGGATGATCTGCTGGTGGATGCGGACGAACACAGTCTGCTGGCACTGGCCGCCCATCCCAACGTATCGATCAAAATCTACAATCCCCAGCATTCCGTCGGTACCTCGTTTTTCAAACGCATCAAAAATGTGGTGACGGATTTTCATGGCGTGAATCAGCGCATGCATGACAAAACCATGATCGTCGACGGTAAGGTGGCGATTACCGGCGGTCGTAACATGGCGGATGAATATTATGATTACGACCAGGCGTATAATTTCCGCGATCGCGATGTGCTGGTGATGGGGCCGGTGGTGACGCAGATGGCGACCAGTTTCGATCGCTTCTGGCAACATCCGCTGGCGGTGTCGGTGGCCGAGTTGCTGTCGCCAAAACAGACACTGACGCAAAGTGATGTGCAACAGGCTTATGAAGAACTGCACAGCTACGCCGGTAATCCACAGAATTTTGCACCGGAAGTTCGCCGCACCATTGCCGACCTGCATCACGATTTCGCCGCAATGTCGCAGGATATCGTCTGGACCCAGGCCCGTTTCATCAGTGATCAGCCGGGCAAGAACGAACAGCGCAGTTTTGACGGCGGTGGCGCGTCCACCCGGGCGCTGATCGATGTGCTGCGTTCGGCAAAACGGCAGGTGGTGATCCAGTCGCCTTACCTGGTGATGCCGGAAGGTGGACTGGAACTGTTCAGATCGCTGGTCAAGCGTGGTGTCAGCATCGCCATCAGTACCAATTCACTGGCGTCCACCGATAACCTGATGGCTTATAGCGGTTACAGCAAACAGCGTCAGGCCCTGCTCGATGCGGGTGTCGATATCTATGAATTCAAACCCTATCCACAGATTCAGCGGCTCATCATGCATCGTTTCAATATCGAACATGATCAGCCGCCGATTTTCGCTATCCATGCCAAAACCCTGGTGGTGGACGGTGAAACCCTGTTCATCGGTACTTTCAACCTGGACCCGCGTTCCGCCAACCTGAATACCGAAGTGGGTATACTGGCCAGGGATGCCAGGCTGGCGAGTCAGGTGGAAACGGCGATTCGAGAGGATATGCACAGTGACAACAGCTGGCGTGTCGCTGAACAGATTCCGGATCATCATGCCGGCTGGGGCAAGCGTATCAAGCTCTGGTTGTATCGCCTGTTGCCACTGGAGCCGGTGCTGTAATATCGACTGTAATCGGGATTCTATTGTGAGGTGAAGCGCCATGACCCGTCTTGGCCATGTTGTATTTTATGTTCGCGATCTGCAGGCATCGGTGGATTTTTATACGCGTGCCGTGGGTCTGGAGCTGCGCGGTCTGATTTTCAACCAGCGTGCCGCCATTCTTACCGGCGGTTCCACACACCATGAACTGTTGTTGATTCAGGTCGGAGATGCCCAGGGGCCGCTGCATGGCCTGCGCATTGGCCTGTATCACGTGGGCTGGAAAGTCGGTGACTCACTGGATAGTCTGCGTGCCGCCAGGCAACGGGTGGAAGACGCGGGTTATGGCATCGATGGCATGTCGGATCATCACGTGAGTCAGAGCCTGTATCTGCATGATCCGGACGGTAATGAACTGGAGCTGTTCGTCGATAATCCCGAGGTGGACTGGAAGACCGACGACAGTTGGCTGGAAGCACCGGTCAGACCCCTGTCCCTGTGAGTGTCGGAATGTTCGCCATTCGGCGTCATTAGCACCGGCTAATCGTATATTTTACACTTTCTCAGGGCGCTATCCGGGCATCTCGGATGATAAAAAAGCCCGGTCCAGCGCTTGATTTTTATTGCTGACGATATATATTGCTTGCAGTACGTTACACAGTAAAAGGGCTGTCTCAACGTCTGGAACGATTACACCTCATCTTGGTTTTTCTGAAAGTCTCTCGTAGTTCTCTTTTCGTATTTACCTTGAATGATCTGTATCGAAATTTTTTTTGAATAAATAGAGGTATTTACCTATGACTACGGGTACCGTTAAGTGGTTTGATGAAGGTAAGGGTTTTGGTTTTATTACTCCGACCGATGGCAGCAAGGACGTGTTTGTACACTTCTCAGCCATCGTTGGCGATGGTTTCCGCACGCTGGCTGAAGGCCAGACTGTGGAATTTGAAGTCGAGCAGGGTCCGAAAGGTCCTCAGGCTTCCCAGGTGAGTGTAGTTAGCTAAACATCTGTAAAGGCAGCACTTCGGTGCTGCCTTTTTCGTTTTATCCCCTTTCTGTTTTGTGTGCTGTTCCGACTGTCCGTGCGGAGCAATACCGGCCTTCTGTCGTTCTTTTCTCCTCCCCCCTGTTTATCGTCCCGCCCGTACAGGCGCTGGCCTGCATGTGAGTTGAATCAACTTTTGTCAGTGTGTCGCTGTCGGCTGCGGGAATTCTGTGTCGCAGACCCGGTCTGACTTAAATCGGCGATATGGCTTGAATGAATCCTGCTGTATAAAATAGGTCGAGTTCTGTTTTGTGAAACCGGGGTGGTTTATGAATGCTGGAATGAAATTCGGAGTGACGGGTCTGTTGCTGGTGTTACTGTCAGCCTGTACCAGTAATGTAGTGGTCGATTATGACCGTGATACCCGGTTCTCGGCGTATAAGAGTTATATGCTGTTGCCCAAGTCGGCGGAATCCACCAAAGACAAACGACTCGACAGTCCCTTCATCGATCGTCGCGTTGTGCAGGCTATCCAGAAAAATATGGCGGCACGTGGATTCACCTACAGTGAATCGAGTCCGGACATGAAAATCGAATACCAGATCGACCTGAAGCACGAGGTGGCCAGTGACGGTTCCGGTGTCACCATGTTGATTGGTGGCGGCAGCGGCGGTGTCGGTATGGGTTTCGGATATGCCGTGCCTTCATCGGATGTCGCGTCCCATGAAGTCGGCCGCATCACCATCGACATGAAGGACGCCGCCAACGGCAAACTGTTGTGGCGCGGCAGCAGCAGTCAGCGTTTGCGCGATCCCAGCAAACCGGAAGACAGCGAAGCCTTCGTCAACGAAGTGGTGGGTCAGATCATCGATGAGTTCCCGCCGAATTAATATTCGGCGTCGTGAACTCAGAAGCGGTAGCCGGAAGGCACCACGACAATCCCTTTTTCGGACACGGTAAAGCGTTGTTCATCCCGCTCCAGGTCATAACCGATCTGTTCGTCGGCGGGAATTTTCACATGTTTGTCGATAATGCAGTTCTGCAGACGCGCGCCTTCGCCCACCTGTACACCTTCGAACAGAATGCTTTGTTCCACGATGGCGCCGCTATCGACGAACACATTGTCGAACAGAATCGAGTGGCCCACGTTGCCACCGGAGATCACCACACCACCGGATAAAATGGAATTGATGAACACACCTTCGGTGCCCGCATCGCTGGGTACCGTGCGCGCCGGTGGCGTCTGTGGCTGATAGGTGCGGATCGGCCAGTCGTCCTGGTAGAGGTCCAGTGGCGGTACCGGCTTGAGCAGATCCATATTGGATTCGTAAAATGCGTCGATGGTGCCCACGTCGCGCCAGTAACGGTCCGGTGATACGCGGCCTTCCTCGCCGCCGAAAATATGCGCCTGCACATGGGCGGCGCGAATCAGTTTCGGCAGTATGTCCTGGCCGAAGTCGTGGCTGGAATGACTGTCCTGCTGGTCGGCGGTGAGTACTTCGCCGAGCAGCCGGGTGGAGAACACATAAATGCCCATCGAAGCCAGTGACTGGGTCGGCTGCCCGGTGAGGGTTTTCGGCTGGGTCGGTTTTTCCTCGAAATCGACGATGCGATTATCCGCATCCACTTCGACGACGCCGAACGCGGAGGCCTCTTTCACGTCGACCGACATGCAGGCCAGGGTTGCATCAGCCTGGCTCTTGTTATGCGTATCCAGCAGGGCGGCATAGTCCATGCGATAAATATGGTCGCCGGACAGAATCAGCACATAGTCCGCTGTGCTGCGCTCCAGCAGATACAGGTTCTGGAAAATTGCGTCGGCGGTGCCCCGGTACCACTGCTCGCCATGGCGCATCTGTGCCGGCACTGCGGTGATGTATTCACCCAGTTCGGGGTTGAAGATCGACCAGCCGTCACGCAGGTGTTTATTCAGCGAATGGGATTTGTACTGGGTCAGTACCAGGATGCGGCGCAGCCCCGAATGCAGGCAGTTCGCCAGGGTAAAATCGATGATGCGGTATTTGCCGCCGTATGGCACCGAGGGTTTGGAGCGATTGGCGGTCAGTGGCGCCAGTCGTGAACCCTGGCCACCGGCCAGAATGAATGTGAGGGTGTTGTCTATCATGTCCTTGTTGCCTGCCGTCATGGGCGAAAGTGTACTTCTGTTTATGTCGTCGTTTGGGATGCCGGGGCACCGTGCATACCCTATTTGCAAACTATGAGCCAACAATCGTGACTCTATTATGCGCCTGAATGGGCCGCAGGCGATTATTCTGGTGCAGGATTTTTTGTGCATTGATTTGTTGCAATAATTTGGTGCAGAAGCGGCCGTTTTCAAATCGCCGCCTGGTCGGACCCGGGCGGCAGGCCAGACCGGTGGATTTTCCGAATCCGTAGACAAAGCCGGGGATCAGGCTTACTCTTGCACAACATTAGGTTTTTCTTATTTAGTAGGTCAGCAATCAGTATGAGCGAATCAGATCTTCATCACGTGGTGGTGGTCGGCGGTGGCGCCGGCGGCCTGGAACTGGCAACCCGGCTGGGTCGGACCCTGGGCAAAAAGAAGCGGGCCCGGATTACCCTGGTGGATTTGAATCGTACTCACATCTGGAAGCCCCTGCTGCATGAAGTAGCCGCCGGTACTTTCGACAGTTACGAGAACCAGGTGGAATACATCGCCCAGGCCACCAATGCCCACTTCGAATACCGTCTGGGGCGCATGGAACGCCTGGACCGCGCCACACGCACCATTTACCTGGCGCCAACCTTCAACGACGAAGGTGAGGAAATCATTCCCGAACGCAGTTTTCAGTACGACACCCTGGTGATGGCGGTGGGCAGCGTCAGCAATGATTTCAACATCGAAGGGGTGCGAGAGCACTGCCTGTTC
>CBDULQ010000046.1:0-18702 GCA_965368115.1 uncultured Gammaproteobacteria bacterium
GTATTTCTGATGAGTGATGAGGTTAATTCCGGCGATCAGTCACCGGATCAGGCACAGGCTGCCCAACCATTACCCTATGCTGAACTGATCGACCAGATCGTCGATCGGCTGGACCAGTTTTTTTCCGAGCACCTGCGCACCCTGCTGAGCAATACCGACGAATACCTGTTCGACTCCGCCAATCATGCCAGCAGTATCGATCAGCAGAACCGTCTGTTCGAATTTATGAATGAATTGCGCGGTTATCGCGAGACCCTGGAAACCCGGTTCTTCGAAGAAATCAATGTTTACCTGAATCCGATTTCTGAGCAGCCCAAGCTGCCGAAAAAGAAACAGAAGAAGCAACAGGGCGGCCAGCTCAGTCTGGTCGGGAATGACGAAATGGATGAAATGGTGGCGATGACCACCATCACCAGCAAGGCAACCACCGACTTCAGCGAACAGATTGGTCACCTGACTGCGCGCATGCAGCAGATCGCGCTGCACAACAACACCATGTTCCATCCGGAAGCCCTGAAGCCCGTCCAGGTCTGCGATGCGTTTCGTGATGCCCTGCTCGACAGTGGCTTTGCCAATGAAAACAAACTCATCCTCTACAAGCAGTTCGATCGTGCGGTGATCCGAAACATCAAGGACCTGTACGACGAGCTTAACCAGATGATGATCGATGCGGGCATTCTGCCGGACATCGAACTGGGCGGACATATCGGTCATGCTGATGGCGGTTATGATCACTACGAAGAGGATGTCGTAGAAGACGTGGGCGAAGAATTGCCCGGCGAAGATTCACCACCGCCGTCGCCTCCGCCGATGGGCGGATATAGCGGCGGGCCGCGTATCGGACCCGGTCGTGGCGCAGGCGGTTACCGTGCCCCCGCCGGTGGTGCGCCACCCGCAAACGGTTATGCCGCTGGCGCGCCACAGGGTGGTGCTCCAGCGGGTGGCGCCCCGGCAGGTGGCTCTGCCCCGGCAGGCGGCGCACCCGCGGGTGCGGGTTATTCCGGTGGGCCGCGTATCGGTCCTGGCCGTGCCGGGGGGAGTTATGCTGACGCGCTGGCGCCTGCCGCCACCGCCGGGCCCATACCCGGTGAAGCCGGCGGAGACGCTGCTTCAGGCGGTGATGCGCCACAGGGTAGTTTTGGTGGTATGCCGCTTAGCCAGGTACAGCAGAGTATCCGGGATTTCGTCGGAGGCGTACCCACCGACAGTGACGCCAGCGCCGGTCCAGGTGGCGGTGGCGGGGGCGGTTACTACAGCCACCGCGATGTGGTCGACGCCCTGTCCAATATGCAGGTCAGTACCGACATCACATCGACCAAGCTGGAATTCAATGCCGGCGCGATCAAGAAAGCGGTACTGTCCACCATTGGTGAAAAAGAAGGCGGGGTGGTTAACAAACGGGTTAACCAGGTTTCCGAAAAAACCATCGATTTCATCAAGCTCATCTTCGATGCCATTATCGACGACAAGAGCATCACCGATGCCATCAAGACCCTGTTGCTGAGTTTGCAGATTCCGGTCATCAAGGCCGCGATGCTGGATGCGGAATTTTTTGTCGACGACCAGCATCCGGCACGCCAGTTACTGGACAAGATTGCTGAAGCCGGTGTCGGGGTATCCGAGCACAGTGACCCGGTGTACAAGGAAATCCAGGCGGTAGTGACCAGGCTGCTCAAGGATTACAAGGAAGATGTCGAGGCTTTTACGGAAGCGCTCGAATCACTGATCAAGATAACCGAAGATATCTACAGCAAGGCCAGGGAGCGCGAGGAAGAAGCCCAGCGCCAGGTCAAGCATGCTCACGCGCGTAATGTGGTACTGCAGGAAATTCGCAAGATCACCCTGGGTAAGGAACTGCCCCAGGGTATTCGCACCCTGGTCCTCAAGGTGTGGCCGAGTCTGATGTTCAATCACTACCTGCGTGCCGGCAAGGCCAACGATGAGTGGGTGGAATTGCTGATGATCCTGGCCAAAATCATCGACAGTGTACAGCCGGTGACGTCACGGGCGGAGCTGGAAGAGCTTGGACTCACGCACGAAGATATCGTCAACGCGACCGAGACCAAGCTGCTCAAGCGCAGTAAATCGAAAGACCTGGTCAGTAAGGTGATCACCGATCTGCGCACCACCTACGAAGAACTGATGCAGGCGCGCGATCTGCCTGAAGAAATACCGGAAGGTGCGCCCAGCGAGGCGGCCAACGAAGCGGTCAGCGAAGCCGAAAGTGAAGCGGGCGAGGCCGCTTCCGAGGAATTCGCTGCTATCGATCATGAAGAAATGGCCGCTGCCGAGAGCGAACCGGAAGCAGAAGAAGCCGCCGAAGACCCTGAACTGGCGGCGAAGCGCAAAATCGGCATGTTGCCCAACGATGTGCAGCCGGGCGCCTGGTTCATCGTCTATAACGGCGAGGACAAACCGGTGCGGCGTCTGAAACTGGCGGTGATCCTCATCCAGGACGCCACCCTGGTGTTCGTCGATCACCTGGGCAATGTCGTCATCGAGAAAGATGCGGAACAGTTCGCCGGTGAAATGGAACGCGGCCTGTCCGGTATGATCATGCAGCATTCCGTGTTCGACCATGCACTGAAGTCCGCACTGGGCAGTATCGGATCACTCCCCTGATGCGCGCGCGTCTGCTGGGGTTTCTGTTGCTGCTCAGTTTGCCGGGTCTGGCACAGGCCTGCTGGTCACTGGATGAGCGTAAGGAAATCGATGGTTTTGCGGAACTGGACGATGTTCTGATCCTGTCCTTCAAGGATGCTGTCGACTGCAAACCCATCGCCGGTGCCCGGGTTAAACTGGGCGAACTCGAATACACCACCGATGGCCGCGGTTATCTCAAACTGCCGATGGCGCCGTTCGCCGCCCAGATGGATGCACGGCTGCCGCTGGAGATTCATGCGCGCGGTTACATTCCCCTGCTCACTGATCTGGAAGTCGCGGCAGGTACCGTACTCAATCGCCGTCTGGTGCTGAGTCCGGCGCTACCGCCAGGCAAGCTACGCTTCGTGTTGCAGTGGGGCATGACACCGGAAGATCTGGATCTGCACCTGAAAGGGCCGGGTTTCCATATTTCCTATCGCAATATGCGTAATGCCCCGAACCGAGCGCGACTGGATCAGGACGAAACCGAAGGCCTGGGTCCGGAGACCATCACCCTGGACCGCATCCGTGGTGATGCGGAATACGGACTCTGGGTGGATAATTATTCCAACGACGAAGCCTTCTCCGGTCACGAAGTGGTCTACGTCTACCAGGGCGATCGCCTGCTGCGCAAAATCCGTCTGCCGCGCACCGGCCAGCGTGCGATCCATGTGCTGGATATCCGCAGCGGCGCGCCCCAGTTCATTAACCAGCCCTCGCCACGTCCCTGAAGCCGGCGTATCCTGATGATTTGAAAAACGCTATCATTAGCGTTTGGTCAAATTACCATCCGCAACACAATCGAATAGCCCTATGAGTGACGATATCAAAGCCTATATGCAAACCCTGGGTCGGCAGGCACGTGACGCCGCGACCGCCATGGCCCGAGCCGACACCGCTGCCAAGAACAAGGCGCTGCTGGCTATTGCCGATGCCATCGATGCCGCCGCCAGCCTGTTGCAGGCGGAAAACGCACAGGACCTGGCTGCCGGTAAGGCCAACGGCCTGGACGCCGCGCTGCTGGATCGACTGGAACTCAACGCATCGCGTATCGCCGCCATGTCCGAAGGCTTGCGGCAGATTGCCGGGCTGCCTGATCCGGTTGGCGAAATCAGTCACATGGCCTATCGCCCGAGCGGTATCCAGGTGGGCAAGATGCGTGTGCCGCTGGGCGTGATCGGCATCATTTATGAATCCCGTCCTAATGTCACTGCCGATGCGGCCGGACTGTGTCTGAAATCCGGTAATGCCACCATTTTGCGTGGCGGCTCCGAGGCGATTCATTCCAACCGGGCCATTGCGGCCTGCATCGCCGAAGGCCTGGTGGCCGCCGGCTTGCCCGCCGAAGCGGTGCAGGTGGTGGATACCACGGATCGTGCTGCGGTCGGTGAACTGATCACCGCGAAAGATTATGTCGACGTGATCATCCCGCGCGGCGGCAAGGGACTGATCGAACGCATCAGTAATGAGGCCCGGGTGCCGGTGATCAAACACCTGGACGGTATCTGTCATGTCTACATCGATGACGAGGCGGATCAGGACAAGGCGATCGCCATCGCCTTCAACGCCAAGACCCATCGTTACGGTGTCTGCAACGCCATGGAAACCCTGCTGGTGAACAATGCGGTGGCGGGCGAAGTGCTGCCGAAACTGGCCGCCATGTATCTGGACAAAGGTGTGGAGCTGCGTGGTTGCGAGCGTAGCCGTGACATCGTCGCCGACATGAAAGCCGCAACCGAAGAGGACTGGGATACTGAATATCTGGCGCCGATTCTGTCCGTCCGCGTGGTGGATGATCTGGATCAGGCCATGCAGCATATCAATCGGCATGGTTCTCACCACACCGACGCCATCGTCACCGAAAACTACAGCAAGTCGCAGCGCTTTTTACGCGAGGTGGATTCCAGTTCGGTGATGGTGAATGCTTCGACCCGTTTCGCCGATGGTTTCGAATATGGCCTGGGCGCGGAAATCGGCATCAGCACCGACAAGCTGCATGCTCGTGGCCCGGTGGGCCTGGAAGGGCTGACCACGCAGAAATACATTGTGCTGGGCGAAGGTCAGATTCGGGAGTGATCACCTCGCCTCCGGCTCGGCTTGTCCATGACTAAACTGATCGGCATCCTCGGCGGGACTTTCGACCCGGTTCACTACGGTCACCTGAAACCGGCGGCGGAACTGCTGCAGTGTCTGCCGCTGGATGAAATCCGCTTCATTCCCAACCGGATGCCGCCGCACCGTGAACAGCCGGTGCTCGACAGCGCGACCCGGGGTCGGCTGGTCCAGCTGGCCATCGCCGACAATCCGCAATTCGTCATGGACGACCGGGAGCTACGTCGCGACGGGCCCTCGTTCATGGTGGATACCCTGGCTGAGTTGAAAACCGAGCAGCCCGACGCCACCCTGTGCCTGATCATGGGGGATGACGCGTTTGCCGGATTTACCCGCTGGCGGCGCTGGCAGGCTATACTCGAGTTATGTCATCTCATCGTGATATCGCGTCCGGGTGCCGAGTTGCCGTGTTCTGTCGAACATCAGGCCGAACTCGCGCCGCGCCTCAGCCATAACCCGCAGGCACTGCTCGGCAGTCAGTGCGGACAAATCCTGTTACAATCCATCACTCCTGTTCCCATTTCGGCCACCCTGATCCGCCAGCGCCTGCGCGCCGGGCAGAGCATTGCCGATCTGGTGCCGGAATCCATTCAACAGCAACTTGAAACACACTATGCAATTTGAAGAATTGAAGCAGCTGGTCATCAAGGCCATCGAAGATCTGAAGGGTGAAAACATCGTCGAACTGGACGTCAGCGGTAAGACCAGCGTCACCGACCTGATGATCATCGTCAGTGGCACCTCCAGCCGGCACGTCAAATCCATTGCCGATAACGTGGTCGAAGAAGCCAAGAAAGCCGGTGTCAGGCCGCTCGGTGTAGAAGGCGAGACCCAGGCGGAATGGGTGCTGGTTGATCTGGGCGACATCGTGGTCCATGTCATGCAGCCCCATGTGCGCGAGTTCTACGACCTGGAGCGCCTGTGGCGATTCGATGCCGATCAGCGAGGCGCGAACGCCGGCTAAATGCGCATCCTGTTGATTGCCGTGGGGCAGAAAATGCCAGGCTGGGTGGAGCAGGGCTACCAGGACTATGCCCAGCGCATGCCCCCGGAAGCCCGCCTGGAACTGAAACAGATCGCACCGGGCAAACGCGGCAAGAACGCCGATATCCCCCGAATCCTCGAAGACGAATGCCAGCGCATCCAGGCGGCCATACCGAAGAACAGCCGTGTGGTGGTCCTCGATGTCGAGGGCCGGGCCTGGAGTACCGAGCAACTGGCCCGGCGTATGGATGACTGGATGCAGGGCGGCCAGGATGTCGCGCTGCTGGTCGGCGGGCCGGAGGGCCTGTCGCAACCCTGTCGCGCGCTGGCCGACGAAACCTGGTCGCTGTCGGCGCTGACGTTTCCTCATCCGCTGGTGCGCATCATCCTTGCCGAACAGCTGTATCGCGCCTGGTCGGTGTTACGTAACCATCCTTATCATCGCGCCTGAAGGACAGCGGCCTATGGATAGCGCCCCAACAATTTTGCTTGCTTCTGCTTCTCCGCGCCGTGCCGAGTTATTGCAGCAGATCGGTGTTCACTTCGAGACGCTGCCGGTCAATATCGACGAATCACCGCATGCCGGCGAGCCGGCACTGGATTTTGTACAGCGACTGGCGCTGGAGAAGGCGCAGTCGGGTTATTTGCAAAGCGGGAACGGGCGACCGGTGCTGGGATCAGATACTATAGTTGTAGTGGATGAACACATCCTGGGTAAGCCGACCGGTCGCGAGGATGCGCGACGCATGCTGGAACTGTTGTCGGGCCGGGGTCATCAGGTGATGACGGCGGTGGCGCTGGTCGACGGGCAAAAGGTCGCCAGCGCGTTGAACGTGAGTCAGGTGTATTTTCGATCCCTGCAGCCATCTGAAATCGAGGCTTACTGGGATACCGGCGAAGCGGCGGACAAAGCCGGCGCCTACGGCATTCAGGGAATTGCCGCACAGTTCATCGAACGCCTGGACGGGAGTTACTCCGGGGTGATGGGCTTACCGTTATTCGAAACGGCACAATTATTACAACAATTCGGCATAGTGACATTGGCATAATGAGTAAAGAAATCCTGGTCAACGTGACCCCGCAGGAAACCCGGGTAGCGATTCTGGAAAACGGCGTATTGCAGGAGCTCTACATCGAACGTAGTCGCAATCGTGGTCTGGTCGGCAATATCTATAAAGGTCGCGTGTGCAGGGTTCTGCCCGGTATGGAAGCGGCGTTCGTGGAAGTGGGCATGGAGCGGGCCGCCTTCCTGCATGTGTCTGACGTTGCGCCCTACGGGGCCGGAGAGAACGGCGATAAGCCCTCCATTGCCAGCCTGTTGCGTGAAGGCGAAGACATTCTGGTGCAGGTGATCAAGGACCCCATCGGCACCAAGGGCGCGCGACTCACGGCCCACATTACCATTCCCTCCCGTTACCTGGTGTTCATGCCGAATTCCAATAACGTCGGTGTTTCGACGCGTATCGAGAATGAAGAAGAACGGGATCGGCTGCGCAATATGCTGATGCAGCATGAAGACCTGCTCGGCGAGTCCGGTTATATTATTCGCACCGCCGCCGAAGTGGCTTCCCACGAATCCATGGGGCAGGACGTGGTGTACCTGAACAAGCTCTGGGATTCGATTTGCGAAACTGCGACCCAGGCGGAACCTGGTTCCATGGTGCATGAGGATCTGCCGTTGTTCATGCGCGTGCTGCGTGACATGATCGACGAAGACCTGGAAAAAATTAAAGTCGATTCACGGGAAACCTGGAAACGCATGTCTCGATTCGCAGAGCGTTACATTCCTGAGTGTACGGCAGCCATCGAGCATTATCCCGGTGAGCGTCCCATCTTCGACCTGTACGGTGTAGAAGACGAAATTCAGAAAAGCCTGGAACGTAAAACCCATCTCAAGTCCGGCGGTTACCTGATCATCGATCAAACCGAAGCAATGACCACCATCGATGTCAACACGGGTGCGTTCGTTGGCCACCGCAATCTCGAAGAAACCATTTTCAAAACCAACCTGGAAGCGGCGCAGGCCATCGCACGACAACTGCGTTTGCGCAACCTGGGCGGTATCATCATTATCGATTTTATCGATATGGTGGAAGAAGACCATCGTCGCCAGGTGTTGCGCGCGCTGGAAAAGGCGCTGGAAAAGGATCATGCCCGCACGCATGTCTGCGAAGTATCCTCACTGGGACTGGTTGAAATGACGCGAAAAAGAACGCGCGAAAGCCTGGAACATGTCCTTTGTGAAGTATGTCCAACCTGTGCCGGTCGCGGATCGGTCAAAACCGCGGAAACCGTGTGTTATGAAATTTTCCGTGAAATTTTACGCGAAGCGCGTCAGTTCGATGCCCGCCAGTTACTGGTGCTGGCTGCACAGGATGTTGTCGATTTGCTGGTCGACGAGGAGTCCGCCAGCCTGGCAGAGCTGGAAGACTTTATCGGCATTCCGATCAAGCTTCAGGTCGAAGCCCTGTACACCCAGGAGCAGTATGACGTGGTCATTATGTAAGCGCTGTTTCTAGAATTGCATTCCCTTGGTTAGAAAAAGTCACAAATATCGTTCCTGGATGATCACCGCGGTAGCGGTGATCATTATTTTTGTGGCCGTCATCTTTAGCATATTTCGTTTTGCCATTCCCTACGTAACGCATTACGGCGATACCATCGAAGTCGAACTCAGCAGACAGCTGGACATGAAAGTGGAAATCGATGAGGTGGATGCGGATGTCAGCTGGCTAACGCCGCGCCTTAATTTACTCGGTGTTCGAATCAGCGATCCGAAAAGCGGTAAACAGGTATTTAGTGCAGATGAAGTGAATCTGGGACTGGGCTGGCAACAGTCGTTTCGCAACATGCGTCCCGAGCTGGGATTTGTGTCGTTGGTGGGAATCGATCTTCATGCGCGGCGTAAGGCGAACGGCGACCTGGTGATTCAGGGTTTCACCATCCCACATGCGAGCTCCGATACTTCCGGTATGCCGCCGGCACTGCTGACATTCCTGGAAAACTCCTCGGTCTACGTGGTCGATAGCGCATTGCAGTGGCATGACGAAAAGAATAATGACCAGCAACTGCAACTGATTAACGTTAATCTGGCGTTGCTCAATGATGCGCCAGGACACAAGCTGGCCATCGATGCGGATTTACCCGAAGACTACGGGCAGCATCTCAACCTGGTGTTCGATATCGAAGGACCGCTGAACCAACTCGCGTCCTGGAAAGGTCGCATCTTTGCCGGTGTCCGGGGCTTGCGACTGAAACGCTGGTTGGACGATTACTGGCAACTGGTCAGTTTCAATGGTAGCGGCCGGGTTGATGCCAGCGTCTGGCTGGACTGGGAAGGCGAACTCATCAACACCATCGATGTGGATGTCAGTGGCGAAGACATGAACATCAACTACCTGGAACGGGACGTCCGTAGCTGGCAACTGCAACATCTCGGCGGCCAGTTTCGCTGGCAACGCACTGATAACGGCTGGAATCTGGATGTGCGTAATTTGCTCATGCAACGCAATGATCTGGCCTGGCCGCAGACCGGTGATTTCTCGTTTCAGTATCATGCGCTCGATGCTTATGTAGAGGTTCAGAGCAGTTTTGTGCGTATCCAGGATGTGGCTTATCTGGGTGGCCTGGTGAGTCGCTTTGTGCCGATACAGGATTTCGACTGGAACCGTATGGTTGATGTTTATCAGCCGCAGGGCGATCTCAGCCAGCTGGCCCTGTTCGTACCACTGGCGGCGCCGCAGGATTCCAGCATTCGAGGTCAGTTCCGTAACCTTGGTTATCAGAGTGATGGCGTGTTGCCGGCGGTACAGGGACTCGACGGTTCGCTTAACTATGACGGCGATGTCACGCTATTGCAGCTCGACAGCCGTCAGGTTGAAGTCGACTATCCGGCATTGTTTCGCAATCAGCTCGATTTGAGCGCTGTGGCCGGAGAATTGCGACTTTTGCGTGGTGATCAGCAATGGCGCTTCGTATCGGACGAACTCAATGTCGATACACCCCATCTGGATACCCGTTCGCGACTGGATATTACCATCCCTTTCAAGGGCGCTCCGTTCATCGATATGGTGACACGTTTTCATAAAGGTGAAGGCGGTGAAAAAAGTCGTTACCTGCCGGCGGCTATTATGCCCAAAGCGACGGTTGAATGGCTGGATAAATCCATTGTCAATGCACAGATACCCGACGGTGGATTCCTGTTTTATGGTCGGGTCAGCGATTATCCCTTTAGTCATGGTGAGGGCGTAATGCAGGCGCTGTTCGATGTGCGTCATGCAACACTTAAATATCAGCCCGACTGGCCGGCACTGGAAGACCTGAGTGCACGTGTCGAATTTTATAATCGTCGACTGAGCATTACCCGGGGCAAGGGGCAGATTCTGGGTTCTCCTTTCTACGATACCGGTATGCTTATTCCTGATCTGCATAACGCGACATTGAGTATTCATGGCAAGGTTAAGTCTGAATTGCCGCGTATGCAGAGTTTTATTGCCCACAGTCCCTTACATAAAGTATTCGGGCAGTATTTTCTTAATTTGCAGATGCAGGGCCAGGCGAACCTCGATCTCGATATCACTATTCCTATCAAAGGTGAGGAGTCGACCCGGCTAAGCGGTGACCTGGCACTGCTTGATGACGAAATTTATTTTCCCGAACAGAATTATCGTTTGCAGGGTATCAAGGGTGGAATACAGTTCACCGAGGACTCTGTACAGGCCAGTCAGATCAGTGCCAGGGTTTCCGACGATAGTGAGCTGAAAATCGATGTTTCGACCGTCGAGGAAGACGATGACAGTTTGATTCGAATCGAGGGTCGCGGCCAGGCTGATGCAAAAACTCTGCTGGCGCCGGTGCCGATGCTGGTTGATTACTTCAATGGCCGCAGTCACTGGAATGTGCAGGTGGACATTCCGATAAAAAGCAGTGAGGCACCGATTCAGATCGCGGTAGATTCCAGCCTGCGTGGTGTCAGTTCGAATTTGCCCGGTTGTTTCGGAAAAACCAGTGAACAGAACAGTCTGTTCAATTTTAATCTCGCATTGATGGATCAGGGCGCGATGGATATGGAAGTATCTTTTCAGCAGATGTATTCGGTGCATGCACGTCGTGAACAACAGAAATGGCAGGTGGATGTGCGTTCCAATGATCTCATCGGCCACGCGCGTTTTGACGAAGATTTCGATGCCGATACACCGGTGGTGGTATATGCGGACTATGTGAATGTCGGAGCCCTGATCGGTGACGATGAGGGCAGCGATGAGCGACTAGACGTGTTACCACAGCAAATCCCACCCCTGCGGGTGCAGATCGGCAAGCTCGATTGGGATGACTATCATTTTTCCGATCTTAACCTGGAAACCCGGCGTAGCCCGAATCGTATGGATATCAGTCATTTTGAACTGCACGCACCGACGGTGACGATAATGGGGCAGGGTAGCTGGAGCAGCGACTGGCGCAAACAACAGAGTACGATTATCGATTTTTCCATGGATACCCACAACCTGGGTGAGACCCTGAGTCAATTCAAGATTACCGAGGCGATAGAGAAGACCGAAGGTGTGGCTAAGGTTCACTGGGAATGGAACGGGCGTCCCGATCAGTTCAGCTGGGATATGCTGCGTGGTCAGGCACGGCTTGATCTTAAGAACGGTGCTTTCAAGGATATCGATGCGGGCGCCGGACGACTGATCGGGATTCTGAATTTCGAAACCCTGTTATCACTGGATTTCGGTAACCAGGTGGCCAAAGGTTTTGCCTTTGATAATCTGGAAGGCGATGTGCGTTTTGATATCGGGAATGCCTACACCCGGGACCTGACTGTGGACAGTAAGGTCGCGGAAATCATACTGGATGGTCGTATCGGGCTCAGTGCTCGCGATTACGATCAGACCATTACGGTGATTCCCGGTGTCGGTAGTACGCTGACGCTTATCGGTGCGGTGACCGGTGGTCCGGCAACTGCGGCTGCGGTACATCTGTTCCGCAAGCTGTTTGGCCTGGACCGCATCGCTGAATATAAATATTCGGTCACCGGCTCCTGGGAAAAACCCAAAGTTGAGTTATTATCGGCGCCAGACAAAGAGGCGGATCAGGATGCAAGCAATATCGATAATTAGCCGGGCCCTGTTGCTGATGTGTGTGTATACCGGTAACCCGGCCATGGCTGAACAGGCGACATCGGTAACCATACATGCCGAACAATGGGATATGCCGCGTCACGGTGAAACGCTGATTCGCCAGCCACAGTTACGCCAGATCGTGAGTGCCTGGATGCAACAGCCTGATACGCGCATCGAAATTCGTTATCCGGGCGGTGAAGAAGGCGAACTCTGGGTGCGTGAACTGATGGACTGGCTGATCGCGCTGGGTGTACCGTCCGCGCGCATGGGCAGTCTACCGGGCAGTGGCGCCGAAGACGTCATTCATCTGGAACTGGTGCCCTTGCCTCATTCGGGTGGATGAAGAAATCAGCCGATGAATTATATTTAAAGGAGCTCTGATTAACACAGGGTTTCCTTATGTCATAATGGTGTCGCGAAAATAGATCGCAGCCGACTGTTGTCGATAACTATAACAATCAATCCATTGTCAGGAGATAGGCGTTAATGAACAAAGTGGCCGCAATCCAGATGGCTTCCGGGCCGAACATCCAGGCGAACCTTGCGGAGGCCGCACGGCTAATCGAAACCGCGGTAAATCAACAGGCGGAACTGGTGGTGTTGCCGGAGAACTTTGCCCTGATGGCGATGACCGAGGCGGAGCGTGTTGCAGTGGCCGAAAAACCCGGTCATGGTGTGATGCAGGAGTTTCTTGTCAGCCAGGCGAAGAAGCATCGAATCTGGCTGGTGGGTGGGACCATACCCATGGAATCCACGGTACCCGGTAAGGCAAGGGCCACCTGTCTGGTGATGAATCCGCAGGGCGAACAGGTGGCGCGCTACGACAAGATCCATATGTTCGATGTGCTGATCGCCGACAACCAGGAACGCTATTCAGAGTCACAGACCACCGATGCCGGTGATCATGTGGTTGTTTTCGACTCGCCGCTGGGTCGTGTGGGTATTGCGATCTGCTACGATCTGCGCTTTCCCGAATTGTTCAGAAACCTTGCCGATGAAGGCATGGATATCTGCGTCATGCCATCGGCGTTTACCGCGATTACCGGCAAGGCTCACTGGGAGGCCCTGGTGCGTGCCCGTGCCATCGAAAACCAGTGTTATCTGATTGCCGCCGACCAGGGTGGATTCCATATCAATGGGCGTGAAACCCACGGCGATAGCATGATCGTCGATCCCTGGGGTAATGTGCTGAATCGATTGATGAGTGGTTCCGGCGTGGTGGTGGCCAACATCGATCAGGACTACCTGAAAAATACCCGCAAAAATTTCCCCGTACTCAGCCATCGACGTATGGCCTGCAAAATCAGCTAGTCATTAATCCCTTTTTATATTTGCATCGTTTCGAAGCAACACCCGTTGTGCATTTCAGCACACGGGTGTTTTTGCACCTTGGTAGTCAATAAATTCTGCTATTGATCAAATATGCTCAGCTGGCGTGCGCCAAATTGAGTCAGTTGACCCCGGTCAGTGCGCAAAAACTGCACAGTGATCATGAGCTGCTCGTAATTGGTGCGCACCAGTATGTATCAATTAATTGAAAAATGTCATTCATTTCAGTTGCTTAAGATTCCGTATCTGAACTGGCACAGTTGCTGCTATTGCTTATTTCAATATTGAACTGAGCCATTTACGGGCCCAGTGATTAAACAGATTTTTTGTAAGCGGGCAAAGGCGCCTCAGACGCCGGATATCAAATCCGGCATTTGAGGTGCCTTTTTTTATGAGCGAATGACGATGACGGCACAGGCACTGGACAACAGGCAACAGAACAGTCCCGATCATTTCGATGTGATCGTGGTTGGTAGTGGTCCTGTGGGTATGCGATTTGTGCAACAGATGTTGAAGCTCGATGCCCAATGTCGGCTGGCTATTTTCGGCGACGAACCCTGGCAACCTTATAACCGGGTCAAGCTATCATCGCTGGTATCCGGTCAGACCCGTGAAGAAGAACTGTATGACGCCGGCGATATTGGTGATCTTTCCGGCGTGCAGACGTTTTACAACAATCGCATTGTTAATATCGATCGTCAGCTCAAACAGGTGCGTGATAGCCAGGGACATGTATACAGTTACCAGGCATTGATTCTGGCCACCGGGTCGAGAGCGTATGTGCCGATGATCGATGGCGTCGAACAGTCCAATGTGCATACCTTCCGCGATTTGAATGATGCGCAATTGCTCCTTTTCCTTCTCTTTCTTCCCCTCCCCCCCTTTCTCATCTTCTTCTTTTTTCTTGGTCTTGAGGCGGCGCGCGCCATGCAACGCTTCAATACCGAAGTCACGGTCATCGAGCACAGCATGTGGCTGATGTTCAAGCAGCTGGACAATCGAGCCGGCAATTATCTAAAACGTTATGTGGAAACCCTGGGCATTCATGTGCGTGTCAGCGAACGCGTGCAACGCATCCTTGGTGACGGCAAGGTCACCGGTGTCGAACTGGTCGGTGGCGAAGTGATTGATTGCGATACCGTCATTATTGCTGCCGGCATCGTAGCCAATAGTGTACTGGCCAGTGATGCTGGCTTACAGGTTGGCAAGGGTATACGCGTCGATGATCAGCTACGCACCAGTGATGACAGTATTTATGCGATCGGTGAGTGTATCGAACACGATGACCGCATGTACGGACTGGTTGCTCCGGGTTTCGAACAGGCTGCAGTGCTGGCGCATTCCCTGAATGGTGAAAAAGCACAGTATCGAGGCTCAGTTGCCGCAACCAATCTGAAAGTGCTCGATTATCCGGTATTCAGTATCGGCAATACCGGTGCGTCCGCGCGCAGTCGCGAAGTGTTTATCTACCAGGATCACCAGCAGGAAATTTATCGCAAACTGGTGGTGATCAACGGCCGCATCCGTGGTGCCGTAGGTATCGGTGGCTGGCCCGGTGTGCACCGAATCCAGGAAGCGGTGGAGCATCAGCGTCGTCTGTGGCCCTGGCAACTCAACCGTTTCGTCGAAGATGGTGTGCTGTGGGCTGATGCCGAAGATGAAAACGTCATCGACTGGCCGGCAACCGCCACGGTATGTAATTGCACCGGTGTCACACGAGGTCAGCTTGACGTGGCGCACAGAAACGGCGCCGTTACCGTGATGCAGCTGGCCGAACAGACCGGCGCGTCGACGGTATGCGGTTCCTGCAAAAATCTGCTCACGGATTACGTCGGCGGTAATGCATCCCCGGAGCCGACCTCGGGTTTCAAAACCGTCGCCACTGCGTCATTACTGGCATTGCTTGCTGCAGTTCTGCTGTTCATATTTCCGCCCTGGCCCTATGCCGGCAGTGTGCAGGAGAACCTGCGTCTGGATGAGTTATGGCGCGACGGTCTGTTCAAACAGATTAGTGGTTTCACGTTGCTTGGTTTCTCTGTATTTATTTCATTACTTTCGTTGCGCAAGCGTTGGCGCAATGTCGTCAAATGGTGGGATTTCGCCTGGTGGCGCGTGGTGCATGTGGTGATGGGGGCTTTGATTTTCCTTGTGCTGCTTTTGCACACCGGATTTCGCCTCGGCGAAAATCTGAACATGTTTCTGATGCTGGTGTTCGGCGCACTGTTGCTGGTTGGTGCGGTTGCAGGTCTGGTGATCGGTTATGAACACAACCTCTCGGCGCGATTTGCCAAACGAGTGCGTGCCTATGCGATCTGGTCGCATATCCTGTTGCTCTGGCCGCTACCGGCATTGCTTGGTTTTCACATACTCAAGACGTATTACTTTTAATGAAGAATCTGAAGGTCTGGATCATCTGGCTGGTGCTGGTATTTGCGATGCTTGGATATTTTACTCATACCCTGATCGAGGGGGAAGATAAAACGCTGTTCATGCCGGGTGAACTGACCGGTGGCCATCACCAGATCGGTGTGGCCTGCGATGCCTGCCACGTCGATTCGTTCACCGACGTCAGTGCCATGCAGAAAGCCTGTGAAGGTTGTCATGGTGATCAGCGTAAAAAACCCTTTGATTCACATCCACGCAGTAAATTTACCGACCCTCGCAATGCCGATCGACTGGAAAATATCGATGCGCTGCATTGTGTGTCCTGTCATGTGGAGCATAGACCCGAGATCACCCAGAAAACCGGTTTGACACAGCCGCTCGATTTCTGTGTGCATTGTCATAAGGATATCGCCAAAGATCGGCCCAGCCATGAAGGTATGGCCTTCGATACCTGTGCCAGTGCCGGCTGTCACAACTTTCATAACAATCGCGCGTTGTATACGGATTTCCTGGTCAAGCATATGCACGAGCCCGAATTGCTGGATAAACGTGAGCTGCCGCCCCGTGAATATGTCGATGTCATCGATGAAATCATGACCTACCCTCGCGATCGCTATCCTCTGGAAGCGCTGAGTCGTGAACGGATGGATGCGCCGGCGGACGTCAAGGCTTCTGCGGAGCTGCTTGATGAGTGGGCGGATACCGCGCATGCGCGATCCGGCGCAAATTGCAGCGCCTGCCACCTGGTAAAGGAAGAGGAACAGGCACAGGCACAGGCGAGCTGGACAGACCATCCGAACCATCAGGCCTGTGTGCAGTGTCACGATATCGAAGTCAAACACTTCATGCAGGGAAAACACGGCATGCGGTTGAAACAGAATCTTTCGCCGATGACACCCGCCATGGCGCGATTGCCGATGCAGGAAAAAGCGGCGCATGAAGAACTGACCTGTAACAGCTGCCATTCAGCGCATAATTTCGATGTGCGCCACGCGGCGGTGGAAGCATGTCTGCAATGCCACGCCGATGAACATAGTCTGGCCTATAAGGATTCGCCCCATTACCGAACCTGGCAGCAGGAGTTGAGCGGCGAGTTGCTGCCGGGTAGCGGTGTCTCCTGTGCCAATTGTCATATGCCGCGGGTACCGGTCGATGTGAACGACTGGTTGCGGCGTACCGTGGTTATGCATAACCAGAATGCGACCCTGGTGCCGAACGAAAAAATGATCCGACCGGCCTGCATGCATTGTCATGGTCTGGGCTTCGCCATCGATTCGCTGGCTGACGAAGCATTGATCAGAAATAACTTCAACGGTAAACCGGCACGCCATATCGAGAGTATCGATATGGCGGAACGTGATCACCTGCGCCATATGCAGGAAACCGGTGAAGAATAATGCAATGAATTTTTAAAACCCCTGACCCAACCGAGGAGATAGATAAATGAAAGCAAGTAAACTTACGCTGGCCCTGAGTGCTTTGTTGACGACCACTGTTGCCGGAACCGTATACGCCGAAGATGTGGTGCCGGTTAAAGCAATGGCCGATGCGCTGCACCTGGTGATGGATTCGGACCGCACTGTCTATACCCAGAAGATTGTTAATCGCCTGGTGAAGAAAGAAAAAGTGATCAAGGCAAGCGAGCATTTCGAAGACGACAAGGCTCTGGTACTGCCTGCCCAGATGTTCCGCTTCGGTTCCGAGCTGGTGAAGAAACGTTCCGAGTCCCTGCCGGACGTTAACTTCAGTTATTCGCTGCAGTCCATGTGGCCGATCAACAAACAGAATGCGCCGAAAACCAAAGCCGAGAAAGAAGGTTTGAAATTCGTCGCTGAAAACAAGGGCAAGAACTATTACACAGAGGAAACTCTCGGTGGCCAGAAGTATTTCACCGCTGTGTATGCCGATACTGCTGTCGCACCGGTTTGCGTGTCCTGTCACAACAAGCACAAGGATACTCCCAAGCGTGACTTCAAGATCGGTGACGTCATGGGTGGCGTGGTGATTCGTATTCCTGTCAAGGGATAATCGAATGCAGGACGTAATTCACCTGTTGCTGGCGATCGCTCTGCTGTTCAGTGTATCAGCAGGTACACTATCGGCGGCGGATGATAACGCACAGTTTATCGAATTCAGCGGCGATCGGCTTCAGGCTGGTCGCCAGGTCTGGCTCGACAACTGTAAAACCTGTCACGCCTATGGTATCGCAAGCGCACCGATCCCGATGCAGCCTCAGCAATGGCAGCATCGGGTCGTCAAGCCCAGGTCGTTGCTCTATGATCATGCGATCAACGGCTTTTTCGGGCCTGATGATGCGATGATGCCGGCGCGTGGCGGAAACGATGCGCTGACTGATGAGCAGGTTAAGCGGGCGGTGGATTATATGGTAACGCTGGCCAGTTTTTATATCGATCAACAATCCAACTAACCGGTCTCGGTTAAACTCAATAGAGGTAAGTAAAGATGACTCCCGAACAAGCAACACTCGTCAAGGAATCCTGGGCCAAGGTCATGCCCATAGCGGAAACCGCAGCAGAACTGTTCTATGGCAAACTGTTCGAACTGGATCCCGAATTGAAACCCCTGTTCAAGGGCGACATGAAAGAACAGGGACGCAAATTGATGGCGATGATCAACACCGCAGTCAATGCGCTGGATAAACTGGAAACCGTCGTACCCGCCGTTCAGGACATGGGCAAGCGCCATGTTGGCTATGGTGTCAAGGCGAAAGACTACGATACCGTGGGTGAGGCGCTGATCTGGACTCTGGGCGCTGGTTTGAAAGACGATTTCACCGATGACACCAAGGCCGCCTGGGTAGAAGTTTATACCGTGCTGGCCACTACCATGAAAGACGCAGCGGACGAAGTCGCAGCCTGATTCGAGCCGCGCATTTCAGTCAGCAAACAGCCGGCCTCGCCGGCTGTTTTTTTGCCTGCAGCCCCGTTTTGTGAGGTCGCCTGGCGACGCCGGATCGGGTCTGCGGGCGGCTCCTATATTTTCAATAAAAGCCGTTAGTTAGCTGAAAACCGTCTTTTGTCGGAAGTGAGCTGAGTTGGTGGGGCCGACGCTTTACACTTTTGTTCCAGCAGGATCATGTTAGTATCTGTAGCCTGGAGTTGTGTAT
>CBDULQ010000047.1:0-18286 GCA_965368115.1 uncultured Gammaproteobacteria bacterium
GGAAAATTACCGACTGTTTTTATGATTACAATACAAGGTTTTCGAATTGCGGATAAAATAGAGGGCCGCAGTTTTAATTTTCAAAAATAAATCCTTTTGGCATGACAACCATCCCAGTCGTCGAACCGCACCCATCGATGAACATTTAATGCTGACGTCATATTCATGTGTTAGCCACAACACATGCTCTGATCCGATTGCCATAAAACGCCCAACAAATTTTCACAATACAACACGCCAACCCGACAACCTTTTCACGGTCATATTCATTATCCCTTACCGCAATACTCAATCGTTATCGATAGAACACATCAACATGATCTTATCGGCATAATTTTTTGTTGCAAACCCCCGATCCGCAGCGGAGAAGTCGATATCCGGTGCACCCAATCCGACGTTCAATATAATGATCGACGTCATTCGACGAACCGAAGCCATGGCAGCCCACCGGACCATTGCGCAAGATTCGGGTGGCAGTAAGCCGCATATGCGTTAATCTGTGCGATTAGGATTAACGGCATTCACCGAGGCCCCCTGTGAACAGAGATTACCAGCGTATCGCCAGCGCCATGCACTTTATCCGGAACCATATCGACGACCAGCCGGAGCTGGACGCAATCGCCGCTCATGTACACCTCAGCCCATATCATTTCCAGCGCCTGTTCAGCCGCTGGGCAGGCATTTCCCCGAAACGCTTTTTACAGGTGCTAACCCTGCAACGGGGCAAGCAGTTACTCGATGAACGACTTTCCACCCTTGAGGTAAGCACGTCACTGGGCCTGAGCGGCAGTTCCAGGCTGCATGATCATTTTGTTCAACTCGATGCGGTGACGCCCGGCGAATACCGTCGCCGGGGACAGGATATGAACATCGACTACGGTATTGTGCAAACACCCTTCGGTGCCCTGTTTGTCGCACTGACCGAACGCGGCGTGCATCGTGCCAGTTTCGTCGAACCGGACGACATGGAAACACTGCTGCAACAATTGCGCAACGACTGGCCGCTGGCGACATTGCATCGCAATCCTCAACGGGCGCAGCAGGCTCTAGCTCATCTGATTTCTCCCGAGGCCTCTACAACCCCACCAATGTGTTTGCATGTGGGCGGCACCAATTTCCAGATTGCCGTGTGGCGAGCGCTGCTCAGTATTCCGCCCGGCCACCAGGTGCATTATCGATACATTGCCGAAGCCATTGGCCATCCCCGCTCGGCACGCGCGGTGGGCAACGCCAATGCCGCGAACCCGGTGGCCCTGCTGATCCCCTGCCATCGGGTGATACAGCAAAGCGGCGCGCTGGGCGGTTATCGCTGGGGTGAAGACCGCAAACGGTTGATTCAGGTCTGGGAGCAACTCAAGCTGGAAGCAGACGACTAAGCCGGTATGATGGGATCAACAAGCTATCGTAATGAGTAAAGCGGGGATCGATGTCGTTAAAAGAAGTTTTCAGCCTGCTCGCCGTAGCTCTCACACTGGTCGCCTTTCTGCCTTATATCCGCGCCATACTCGGCGGCACCGCCCGGCCTCACGTACTGTCCTGGATCATCTGGGGCAGCACCACGTTCGTGGTTTTTCTGGCTCAGCTTAGCGACGGCGCCGGTATCGGCGCCTGGCCGATCGGATTGTCCGGGGTGATCACCCTGCTGGTGGCCTGGCTGGCATTTCGCCACCGCGGCGATATCAGCATTACCCGACTGGATTATCTGTTTCTGGGCGGCGCGTTTTCCGCCCTGCCCTTCTGGTATGTGACCGCCGATCCACTGGCGGCGGTACTGATTCTCACACTGGTCGATCTACTGGGATTCGGCCCGACTTTTCGCAAGGGTTACGATCACCCGCATCAGGATAGCCTGGTGTTTTTTATGTTGATGGGGATCAGGAATCTGCTGGTGGTCGCCGCGCTACAACATTATTCAGCAACGACCGTTATGTTCCCGGCCAGCATTGCTGTGGCCTGCATGGCTTACATTGTGATGGTGATGTATCGACGCGCGGACAGGCGCGCTACTTGACGACGCGCAGATTGGGCTTGCCGGAGGGATCACCGCCACCGTCACCGTCTGGCGGCTCCGGACTTTGCGGCTCGTCGCTGAACATCATACCCTGGCCGTTTTCCCGCGCATAAATCGCCAGCACGGCTTCGGTGGGCACGAAGATATCGGTGGGCTGTCCGCTGAAGCGGGCATTGAAAGTAATTTCATCGTCACCCAGCGTCAGTCCACGTACCGCCATGGGCGCAATGTTGAGCACGATCTTGTTATCCTGAATATATTGTGACGGGACGGAAACGCCCTCACAGACGGCATCGACCAGAATGTATGGAGTGACGCCGTTATCCACGATCCATTGATACAGGGCTCTGATCAGGTATGGGCGACTGGATGTCATGAGGATATTTGAACACAAATGGCAGAATCAGGCCACCGACCCGGCAAGCCGCCGGATCGGCGCTGAAATTAAAGGCGCATTTCCCGCTCGGCTTCGGACAGGCTTTCCTGGAAAGTGTCGCGGGCGAAAATACGATCCGCATAGCTGACGATCGGCTTGGCTTCCTTGGGCAGGTCGATACCCAGCACCGGCAAACGCCACAATACGGGGGCAATGGTGGCATCCACCAGACTGAATTCCTGGCTCAGGAAAAACGGCATCACGGCAAAAATTTCCGCCGATGAAATAATGCTTTCACGCAGCACCTTACGCGCCTTGGCGGCCTGCTTTTCGGTGCCATGCAGAATATCGTTCAGGTGCGGGAACCAGTCGGTTTCCACACGATGCAGCGCCAGCCGAGTCTTGGCACGGGACACGGGGTCGACCGGCATCAGCGGTGGATGCGGGAAACGTTCGTCGAGATACTCGATGATGACGCGAGAATCGTACAGCACCAGGTCGCGGTCGACCAGCGTCGGAACCGTGTTGTACGGATTCAGTTCCGACAGATCTTCCGGCAGGTTATTCAGATCCACATCGATGGTTTCGAAAGTGATATCTTTTTCGGCCAGAACAATCCGCGTCCGATGACAATAAGGACAGGCGGGCTCAGAAAACAGATTCATAACCGATCTGCGATTGGCGAGGGCGTTTGACGCCATATTCAGTTGCCTCTAGAAATGGGAATAAATAACGGTGAACAGGATAACGCACGTCCCTGTGCGCGGCTTGTCCCTAATGTACGTCTTTCCAGTATTCTTTCTTCAGCAGGTAAGCGATTACGCCGAAGATAGCCAGGAAGACCAGCACCCAGACACCGATAGACTTACGCTCCAGCTGTGCCGGTTCCGCCATGTACACCATGAAGTTAACCAGGTCAGCAACGTAAGCATCATACTCTTCAGGGCTCATAGTACCGGGCTGAACGATTTCCATGCCTTCGAACACCTTGTGCTCATTACCTTCGTCATCAGTCTCGGTCTTGAAGTTGGCTTTCTGCAGACCTTGCAGCTGCCACAACACGTGAGGCATACCCACATCCGGGAACGCAATGTTGTTCACACCTGAAGGGCGTGAATCATCCAGGTAGAAGGTACGCAGGTAAGTGTACAGGTAATCCGCACCCTTGGCGCGCGCCATAACCGTCAGGCCCGGAATTTTGGTACCAAAGGCCTGCTTGGCATAGTCCTCATTCATGGCCACTTTCATCAGCGCGCCCACCTTGGTCGGCTCGCCACCTTCATCACGGGTATGAACCAGCTGCTCGGCCACTTCCTCATCACTCATGCCCAGGTCACGGCCGATGCGGTTGTAACGCATGTATTCGGCACTGTGACAGCTCAGACAATTGGTGACGAACGCTTTGGCACCACGTTGCAGCGATTCCTTGTCGTTCAGATCGATGGGCGCCTTATCCAGGTGCGCACCACCGCCTGCCGCCATGGCCCAGACAGGCAGGGCCAGCAAAAATGCAGTTAAAAGCTTCTTCATTTTGTAACCCTCTCTGGAACCGGCTTGGTAGCTTCATTCTTCGACGTAAAGAACAGCACGACGAAGAAACCAAAGTAAACAAGACTGAAAATCTGTGCAGCCAGGGTACGACCCGGAGTGGCCGGCAGCATACCCAGATAACCCAGCACCAGGAAAGACACCACGAAGGCCGCCAGGTTGAGCTTGTAAATCAGACCGCGATAGCGAATCGATTTAACTTTGCACTGATCGATCCAGGGCAACAGGAACAGCACAACGATAGCCGCACCCATAGCGATTACACCCATCAGCTTGTCCGGTACCGCACGCAGAATCGCGTAGAACGGAGTGAAGTACCAGACCGGAGCAATATGCTCAGGTGTCTTCAACGGATCGGAAGGAATGAAGTTGGCATGTTCCAGCAGGTAACCGCCGCCTTCCGGCATGAAGAATACAACGATGCTGAAGAAGAACAGGAATACGATCACGCCCACGATATCTTTAACAGAGTAGTAGGGGTGGAACGGAATGCCGTCCAGCGGGATACCGTTGGCATCTTTGTTCTTCTTGATTTCAACACCATCAGGGTTGTTGGAGCCCACTTCGTGCAGCGCAATGATGTGTGCGACAACCAGACCCAGCAGAACCAGCGGCAGCGCAATAACATGCAGTGCGAAGAAACGGTTCAGAGTTGCGTCTGAAACGACGTAGTCACCACGAATCCACAGCGTCAGCGGGTCGCCGATGTAAGGCAGTGCGCCGAACAGGGAGATGATAACCTGGGCACCCCAGTAGGACATCTGACCCCAGGGCAGCAGATAACCCATAAAGGCTTCAGCCATCAGCACCAGGTAAATCAGCATACCGAACAGCCATACCAGCTCACGGGGCTTTTTGTATGAACCGTACATCAGGCCACGGAACATGTGCAGATAGACCACCACGAAGAAGGCGGTTGCACCGGTGGAGTGAATGTAACGAATCAGCCAGCCGTAAGGCACGTCGCGCATGATGTATTCAACCGATGCGAATGCGGTTGCGCCATCAGGCTTGTAGTGCATGGTCAGGAAGATACCTGAGACAATCTGGATAACCAGAACCAGTAATGCCAGCGAACCGAAGAAGTACCAGAAGTTGAAGTTCTTCGGCGCATAGTATTCAGCAAGATGCTCGTTCCACATTTTGGTGAGCGGGAAACGATCATCGATCCAGCCTAATAATTTTTGCATTATGCAGCTCCTCCATCTTCACCAATGAGGATCACGTTATCGCTCTTGTACATATGCGGCGGCACCAGCAGGTTTAATGGCGCAGGTACGCCCTGGTAAACACGACCGGCAAGGTCGAATTTGGAACCGTGACAGGGGCAGAAGAAACCGCCCTTCCAGTCAGGCTCTACAGTGCCGGCTTCGGGACGATAGGTCGGCGAACAACCCAGGTGAGTACAGATACCCACCAGCACCAGGATGTGCTCCTTGATCGAACGGTACTCATTACGCGCATATTCCGGTTGCTGGTCGTTTTCTGACGCCGGATCACGCAGCTTGTCATCCAGTGACTTCAGATCTTCCAGATTTCTGTCGCTACGCTTAACGATCCACACCGGTTTGCCACGCCATTCAACGGTAACTTGCTGACCAACTGCCAGTTTGCTGATATCCACCTCAACCGGTGCACCAGCTGTCTTGGCACGCTCACTGGGCATCCAGGATGCGATAAAAGGTACGGCAACGAAGCCCGCACCTACTGCACCCACCACAGCAGTCGTGTTAGTCAGAAAGCGGCGTTTGTTTTGATCTACGCCTTCTGTAGCCATGAGTACCTCTCTTAGACTCGTAAAATGAAATATAAAAAATGTGTACCCGACCCATTCATTGACGATGCGCCGACCCCTGCATCGAAAACTGCATCCGGGAACATGAAACCAGGATTCTTCCCAAAAACGCTGAAAATACGGCGGAAAAACCGCGCAGTATGATAATCCATTATGCTGTTTTAGCCAAGTCTTATTTTGTTTTTGCTTGGCATAACAATAACTTAAGGAATTGCCTGACTATAGGAGGGGGTATTCAGACCGGGTTGGGAATATCGATATATTCGGTCTGCAAATCGAATTTCTGCGCCAGATGTGCGGCCAGCGCCTGCACGCCGTAGCGCTCGGTGGCATGATGGCCGGCGCCGAAGTAATGCACATCCAGCTCACGAGCCAGGTGAAAGGTCTGTTCCGAGGCTTCGCCCGAAATGTAGGCATCCACGCCAAGAGCGGCCGCTGCTTCGAAATAACCCTGGGCACCGCCGGTACACCAGGCGACCCGGCTGATCGGCCGGTCGCTGGTCGCGGGCAGGTGCAGCGGTACACGCTGCAGTTGCTGCTCCAGGTGGCCGGCGAATTCATGGGCCAGCATGGGCGAAGCCAGTTTGCCGTACCAGATCAGACCGGAGGCAGGCCCGTCCCGCACGACACCATCCACCTGTATTTGCAGTCGCGCCGCCAGCTGTGCGTTATTGCCGAACTCGGCATGGGCATCCAGCGGCAGGTGATAAGCCAGCAAATTCACCTCGTGTTCCAGCAGACTCCGGATGCGCTGTTTTTTCATACCGACGATGGCCGCGTCTTCGTTTTTCCAGAAATAGCCGTGGTGCACCAGCAGCGCATCGGCACCGGCGGCAACCGCCTGATCGATAAACGCCTGACTGGCAGTGACGCCGCTCACGAGTTTTTTTATGACCGATTTCCCTTCAACCTGTAGACCATTTGGGCAATAATCCCTGAAATCCTGTACCTGTAGTAATGCGTTACAGTAATTTTGCAACTCGTTTAGTTGCACCATGGGGCCTCCGGTATTCAATCTATTTATGGTCGACAACAAACATTCTACACACTTTTTATTCGCCTGGACTCTGGCCGGCTTATTCATTGCCGCCATTGTGCTCGCGCTGTGGCCCGCATCCACCGCGCATAACGGCAACGGCCGGCAGTCCACACACAGGGGTTCAGACATGGGCCCCGTGTCCTATGCCGATGCCGTGCGCAAAGCAGCGCCCGCCGTCGTCAGTATTCAGACCAGCCGCCTGGTTCAGGATCGCCCCGCCCTGCTCGATGGCCTGCTCAACCAGACGCCGCCGGCTACGGTGCGTCGCAACCAGGGCTCCGGTGTCATTGTCGACGATAAAGGCCACATCCTCACCAATTACCACGTCATCGCCAATGCACAGAACATTCTGGTCACGCTTTACGATGGCCAGCAACTGGAAGCCACGGTCGTCGGTTCCGATCCGGACACGGACCTCGCCGTCATCACCATCGATCTCAAAAATGGTTTGAACACCCGTTTCGGCGACCATCGCCGCATCATGGTCGGCGACGTGGTGCTGGCCATCGGCAATCCATTCGGCATCGGCCAGACCGTGACCCAGGGCATCATCAGCGCCACCGGTCGTGACCGGGTCGGTCTCAATACCTATGAAAATTTTATCCAGACCGACGCTGCTATCAATCCCGGCAACTCCGGCGGCGCGCTGATCAATGCACTGGGTGAAATCGTCGGCATCAATTCAGCCATCTTCAGCGAATCCGGGAGCTACCACGGTATCAGTTTCGCCATTCCCATCGACATGGCCTTCAACGTGATGCAGCAGATTCTCGACCATGGTCAGGTGATTCGCGGCTGGCTCGGTGTCGAAGGCGTCGATCTGAATCCACAGATCCTGCAACGACTCAAGTTGCCGGATGTGCGCGGCGTACTGATTACCGATGTGCTGCCCGATGGCCCGGCCGCCAAAGCCGATCTGAAACCGGGCGATATTATTACCGACATCAACAGCACTCCGATCCGCGATGTGCGCGACGTGCTCGACACCATTGCACGCGGCAAACCCGGTGACCAGGTACGTATCAACGGCATTCGCAAACAACAGAGTTTCTCCACCCTGGCCACCCTGGATCAGCGCCCCACCGAAAGTCGCTAAGGCATTCATCCCGGCTCGACCGGTCTTCATTGTTCCGTCATTTTTTCGTCCTGAACAGGTCGCGAAATCGACCTGCACCCGAGTTTGATCCAGAGCAAATTTTTCCACTTGAAAACCTGCAAACTGATCATAAATAAGGTGCAGGGACGGAGCATCATTCACCGTCGTTGCTGAACAAACTACCGTTCAGCAGGGACTTGAAATCAGAAAACGGGTCCTTACTTTATGTAGTAACTTAACTAATTCTGCTTGTTTGAAGGAGACTTGAAAATGAGCCTGGTACGTCATAACCCCTGGAGCCTGTTTGATCAGTTACAACGCGAGATGAACCGGTTCCCCATGAAAACCACTTCCGAAGATAACGGCGATGTCGTCACCAGCGACTGGGCACCGGCCGTCGACATCAAGGAAGAAGACAATCGCTTCCTGCTGATCGCCGACATTCCCGGCGTCGATCCGAAGGATATCGAAATCCATATGGAAAAAGGTATCCTGACCTTGAAAGGTGAACGCGAGTCGGAAAAGAAAACCGAGCGCGAAGGTTATAAGCGCATCGAACGTGAGCACGGTATTTTTTATCGCCGCTTTACCATGCCGGACGGCGTCAATCCCGAAGGCATCGAGGCGAACAGCAAAAACGGCGTACTGACTGTCGTGATTCCGAAATCGGAAGCCGTTCAGCCGCGTCGCATCGAAGTGAACTAATCACAGTTCTTCACGCAAAAAACAAAAGGCATGACCACATATGGTCATGCCTTTTTTATGTATTCAGTTAAAAATATGAACTAGCGCGCTTCGTTTTTAATGGCGCCGCAACGCTTGCATTTATAAACCGTCACCAGTCTGCCCTGTTTCACATCGAACTGCTGATCGGTCACCACTTCCCATTTATGAAAACCTTTTTTGCACAGGGTGTTGCCCTTGTGTTTTTCCGAGGGTTTCTTTTTTTTGAACGGAAGGATGTCGGCCATGCTGCTGCCTTTGTTTGTGCGGTTACTTCATCGAACTCTTACCCATCCAGCCAACATCATGAGATTCCCACCACAAGCATACGGGAACAGCAGATAGAGGTTCCTTTAATCTTTGACGCGGTATTCGGCGGAACGGGCGTGGGCCACCAGACCTTCACCACGCGCCAGCACAGAAGCCACCTTGCCCAGCTCCGATGAACCGTCCGACGAACAGCCGATGAGGCTGGAACGTTTCTGAAAATCGTACACACCCAGAGGTGATGAAAAACGTGCGGTACGCGATGTCGGCAAGACGTGGTTCGGTCCGGCACAATAGTCGCCCAGGGCTTCAGCGGTGTATCGGCCCATGAAAATGGCACCGGCATGGCGAATTTTTTTCGCCCAGTCCTGGGCGTCGTCCATCGACAATTCCAGATGTTCCGGCGCAATGTAGTTGGCCACTTCGATGGCCTGGTCCATATCTTTTGTAGTAATCAACACGCCGCGATCTTTCAACGACGTTTTGATGATCTCGGCGCGTGGCATCTCCTGAATCAGTTTATCGATACTGGCTTTGACCTGTGCGACATAATCGGCATCGGGACAGACCAGAATCGATTGTGCGTCTTCGTCGTGCTCCGCCTGGGAAAACATGTCCATGGCAATCCAGTCCGGATCAGTCTTGCCGTCGCAGACCACACAGATTTCAGACGGGCCCGCGATCATATCGATGCCCACGGCACCGAACACCATGCGTTTTGCAGTGGCGACAAAAATATTGCCCGGACCGACGATCTTGTCCACCTGGGGTACGGTTTGCGTGCCGTAAGCCAGCGCAGCAACCGCCTGTGCACCACCGATAGCGAACACACGATCGACACCGGCGATCGCCGCCGCCGCAAATACCAGGTCGTTGACTTCACCGTCCGGTGTCGGTACCACCATGATGAGTTCCGGCACGCCGGCAACTTTCGCCGGAATGGCGTTCATCAAAACGGATGACGGATAAGCCGCCTTACCGCCGGGCACATAGAGACCGACGCGGTCCATCGGCATCACCTGCTGACCCAGCACCGTACCGTCCGCTTCGGTGTAGGACCAGGACTCCATTTTCTGCTTTTCCGCGTAAGCACGGATACGTGCAGCGGCTTTTTCCAGCGCTTCTTTCTGTTCTACCGGAATGCGATCCAGTGCGGCATGCAAAGTATCGGCAGACATATCCAGTTCGGCCATGCCTTCGGCATTCAAACGATCGAAGCGATTGGTATATTCGACCACCGCATCATCGCCACGGGCGCGCACTTCACGAATGATTTCGTTGACGATGCTGAACACCTTGTCGTCGGAGACCGAGTCCCAGGCCAGCAGCGCATCCAGTTGCGACCAGAAGTCATCCTGGTTGGCATCCAGTTGTTTAATCTCAGTCATGACTTACCGCCTCGCGCATGTGATCCACCAGGGCCTGGATACGATCGTGTTTCATTTTTAACGACGCCTTGTTCACCACCAGTCGCGAACTGATGTGGGCAATATGGTCGATGGGTTTCAAACCGTTGGCTTTTAATGTGTTGCCGGTATCCACCACATCAACGATGAGGTCGGACAAGCCGACGATGGGGCCCAGCTCCATGGAACCGTAGAGTTTGATCACTTCCACCTGCTGGCCGCGCTCGGCAAAAAAGCGCCGCGTTACATTGACGAACTTGGTGGCCACGCGCAGACGCCGATCGCTGGGCTGGTAGTCGTTCATACCGGCGGTCATCAGTTTGCAGCGGGCGATGTTCAGATCGACCAGTTCATACAGGCCTTCACCGCCATGCTCCATCAGCACGTCTTTACCGGCGACACCCAGATCCGCCGCGCCGTACTGCACATAGGTGGGCACGTCGGTGGCGCGGATGATCACCAGCTTGATGTCGTCATGGTTGGTATCCAGGATCAACTTGCGGCTGGTTTCCGGGTCGTCCCGGGGAATGATATCCGCCTGTTTCAGTAACGGCAGGGTTTCCTTGAAGATGCGGCCCTTGGACAGGGCGATGGTAATCGGCTTGCTCATGCTTGCTTCAACACTGTTAATTCGGGATGCGGCGGATTCTGGCGCCCAGGCTGGCGAGTTTTTCCTCGATCAGTTCGTAGCCACGGTCGATATGATAAATGCGTTGTACTTCAGTTTCACCCTTTGCCACCAGACCGGCCAGAATCAGGCTGGCGGAGGCACGCAGATCGGTGGCCATCACCGGCGCTGAAGTCAGCCCGTCGACACCGCGCACGATGGCGGTATTGCCTTCCACTTCGATGTCCGCACCCATGCGCTGCATTTCCTGCACATGCATGAAACGATTCTCGAACACGGTTTCGACAATGGTGCCGGTGCCTTCGGCTATGGTGTTCAGGGCCGTGAACTGGGCCTGCATATCGGTGGGGAATGCCGGATAAGGTGCGGTGCGCACGTTGATGGCCTTCGGCTTCTGACCGTGCATATCCAGCGACACCCAGTCCTCACCCACTTCGATATCGGCGCCGGAATCGCGCAATTTATCCAGCACCACGTCGAGCAGGCGCGGCGCGGTGTTTTTCAGTTTCACCTTGCCGCCGGTAATCGCCGCGGCCACCAGGAAGGTACCGGTTTCGATACGGTCGGGGACGACGCGATAACGGGTACCCTGCAGGCGCTCGACGCCTTCCACGGTGATGGTATCCGTGCCGGCGCCGGATATTTTCGCGCCCATGGCGTTGAGGAAATTCGCCAGGTCCACCACCTCGGGTTCACGGGCAGCGTTTTCCAGCACACTGGTGCCTTTCGCCAGCGCCGCCGCCATCATCAGGTTTTCGGTGCCGGTCACGGTGACCAGGTCCATGACGATGCGGGCGCCCTGCAAGCGATCGGCTCTGGCGCTGATGTAACCGTTCTTCACTTCGATATCGGCGCCCATCTCCTGCAGCCCCTTGATGTGCAGGTTCACCGGCCGCGAGCCGATGGCGCAACCGCCGGGCAGGGACACCTGGGCCTGACCATAACGGGCCAGCAGCGGTCCCAGTACCAGAATGGAGGAGCGCATGGTTTTGACCAGTTCATAGGGCGCGATCTGGTGCTCGATGGTGGAAGCATCCACTTCGATGCTCATGGTTTCATCCACTACCACGGTAACCCCCATGGAACCGAGCAGGGCCATGGTGGTGGTCACATCCTGCAGGTGAGGTACGTTTTCGATAATCGCCGGACCGTCCGCCAACAGGGTCGCCGCCATGATCGGCAGCACCGCGTTCTTGGCTCCGGAAATCCGAATTTCACCTTGCAGGGTGGCGCCACCCTGAATCAACAGTTTGTTCATGCAAATACTTTAATGGTTATCAGCCCTGCTCGATGGACGGACCGGCTGCGCCTACGCGATCGGCAGGTCGTCATCGATGCCATAAGCCCGGGCAATGGTCAGTAATTGTTCGGGGACGTTATGATACTTGATTTGCCGCCCTTTTTGCTGGGCGTTTTTCAGCCACTCCAGCAATAACGCCAGGCCGGCGCTATTGCTGTGACTGACACCGGCCAGATCGATCTCGATATCGGTCTGTTCGGGCCAGTCCAGCGACCGCCTCAGCGCGTCGGCCACCGAGTCGAAGGTCAGCTCACCGCGGACACTGAGCCGGGCGCCGTCGCGACTGATCTGGAGCGGGTTCACGAAGACGCGTCAGTCTTGTTCAACAGTTTGTCGATCAGGCCGTCCATGCCCACCTTGCGGATATCCGCCGCAAAACTGTTGCGATAGTTGGTGACCAGACTGATGCCGTCGATCTTGATGTCGTACACCTTCCATTCACCGTCTTTCTCGCGCAGGCGATAATCGATGGGGATGGCCGGACCACTGGCCTGCATCACCTGGGTTTTGACCTCGGTGGTGCGCTTGCCCTCCTCGGGACCGTCATAGGGCAGGAATTCGATTTTCTGGTCGGTATATTCGATCAGCGATTTACTGTAGGTGCGAATCAGCATGGTCTTGAAGGCTTCGGTGAAGCGCAACTGCTGATCTTCATTGGCGCTACGCCAGTTCTTGCCCAGCGCCAGCTTGCTCATGGCGCGAAAATCCACCAGCGGGATGATGATGGTATCCACCAGGTGAGACACTTTTTCCGGGTTCTTTTCGTATTCGGCCTTGTTGTCCTGAAGAATTTTCAGCACTTTTTCCGAGGTCTGTTTGATCAGTTCATCCGGCTGCAGGGCGTTGGCCTGCACCATGGATAGCGCCGCCAGCAACAGCAACGTCAACAGAGTTTGTAGTTTTTTCATTGTTTATTCCTCCTGAGCCTTGGAATACAGGAACTGGCCGATCACCTGTTCCAGTACCAGTGCCGGCTGGGTCAGTTCAATCACATCACCGGGTTTTAGATTATCTTCTTCGGCACCCGGTTCCAGGCCGACATACTGTTCCCCCAACAGACCGGCGGTCAGGATACTGGCCGAGGTATCAAGGGGAAAATGATACTGGGGGCGGATATCCAGTGTCACCACCGCTTCAAAACGCTGGTTGTCATATTCGATGGCGGCCACCTGGCCGACCCGCACACCGCCGGCACTGACCGGGGACCGCGGCTTGAGCCCGCCCACATTATCGAAACGGGCCTTCAACTGGTAGCCGTCGCCGTTACCGTAACTGGTCAGGTTGCTGACCTGCATGGCCAGCATGAACAGTGCCGCCATGGCCCCCGCCACAAACAGCCCCACCAGAATTTCGATTGTACGTGTATTCATTGTCTAGTGTCCTCAATCCCCGTCACACGGTAAACATCAACGCGGTCAGAATAAAATCCAGCCCCAGCACGGCCAGTGAACCGTGCACCACGGTCCGCGTGGTCGCCTGCCCCAGACCTTCCGAGGTGGGCACGCAGTCGTGGCCTTCGAACACGGCGATCCACACCACCACGAAACCGAACACCGCGCTCTTGATGACGCCGTTGATCAGGTCATCATAAAAATCCACTTTCACCTGCATCTGCGACCAGTAGACCCCGCCGTCCAGACCCAGCAGCAGGGTGGCCACCAGGTAACCGCCGAGAATCGCCACCGCCATGAAAATCAGCGCCAGCAGCGGTACCGCAATCATGCCGGCAAGAAAACGCGGCGCGATGACATATTTCATCGGGTCCACCGCCATCATTTCCATACCGGACAGCTGCTCGGTACTTTTCATCAGACCGATTTCCGCGGTCAGCGCCGAACCGGCGCGACCCGCGAACAGCAGGCCGGTGAACACCGGCCCCAGCTCGCGCAGGATACTCAAAGACACCATCAGGCTGATGGAGTCCTCGGCGCCGAAGTCGACCAGCACGATATGCGCCTGCAGTGCCAGCACCATACCCACGAACAGGCCGGCGACCAGGATGATCAGCAGGGTCTGCACACCGACGAAATACAGCTGTCGCACCAGCAGCGCCGGGCGGGTAAAAATCGCCGGCAGGCTGGGCAGGGCGTGGCCCAGGAACAGGGTGCCCCGTCCGGTGCGGGCGAAGGCGTCCAGGGTCAGTTGCCCCAGTTTCTGCAATGCGTGAATCATCGCCGCAGCTCCAGTAGATCGTCCAGAATCGGCTCGGCCGGATAATGGAACGGCACCGGACCATCCGCCAGCCCCTGCATGAACTGCTGCACCCAGTCGGACGACGACTGTTGTAATTGCTCAGGCGTGCCCTGCTCCACCACCTTGCCGTTGGAAATCACATAAATCAGATCGGAAATGGACGCGGTTTCACGCACGTCGTGGGACACCACGATACTGGTCAGCCCCAGGGCATGGTTCATGTCGTGGATCAGCTTGACCAGCACGCCCATGGAAATCGGATCCTGGCCGGTGAAGGGCTCATCGTACATGATCATTTGCGGGTCCAGCGCCAGCGCCCTGGCCAGCGCCACACGCCGCGCCATACCGCCGGACAGTTCGGCCGGCATCAGGTCACGGGCGCCACGTAAACCAACCGCCTGCAGCTTCAGCAGCACCAGGTGACGAATCGCGGATTCGCTGAGTTTTATGTGTTCGCGCAGGGGGAAGGCCACATTGTCGTACACCGACAGGTCGGTGAGCAGGGCGCCGCTCTGAAACAGCATACCCATCATGCGTCGACGCAGGGCGTAGAGTTCGTTATGGCTGAGTTGATGCACATCCTGGCCATCCACCAGCACCTGACCACGGTCCGGTTTCAGCTGACCGCCGATGAGTTTCAACAGGGTGGTTTTACCGGTGCCGCTGGGCCCCATGATGGCGGTCACCTTGCCGCGGGGGATATCCATGTCCACCTGATCGAAGATCATGCGCGAGCCACGGGAAAAACTCAGACCGCGGACCTGGATCAGGATATCGTCGCCGGTTTGTACGCTGGACGGGTTGTTAATGGGACATCCTTTAATGACTCTGGTCTCTGGGCGCCTATTGTTATGCCGGGCGCGGTTTTTGTCACGGCAATTTAGCGCGTTCTGCGCGGCGGGACTAGAGGCCCATCAATTCGATCAGTGTCTTCAGCTGATGCAGGTCACTGATGTCGACCTGTTCATCAGACACGAACAGGGCCTGTAAATTCCCCCCGCTATCCCGGCTGAACTGCTCCAGTTGCGCCCGCCAGCGACGTAAATCGAGATCACCCAGGGCGAGCAGGGCGATACCCGATGCACCGCCCTGCTGCGGCGTCCACAACCGGCTCGCCGCGTCATCGCCCAGCGGTGGCTGATTGTCGCCGTTCCGTAACAACCGTTGCTGACCGTGATCGATGACACCCCCCAGACAGGACTGAAACAGTGCCGCCTGTTCGGCCAGTTCCTCGGCGGAACATTGCAGGTCGTCGAGCAGATAAAAACGAAAACCCTCGGGCACTTCGTCGATCAGTTCCTGCGGCCCGCAATCCAGACTGCGCAGCTCGCTAAGCGGAAGTAACAGGGCATGAAATTCATTGGCGTAGTAACTCAGCCGCCAGTCTTCCGGCAGATCGTAGGGATAAAAATCCACTTCCCAGCCGGCGTGTTGCCAGCCGCATGCGCCGAGGCGTAAACCATGCCGGTCGTTTTTATGGTCCTGTGCAGAATCGTGTATCATTGCCCGCTCTTGAAAACCGAATACCTGGTATCGGGTCATTGCCGGTGAAACCAGGATGTGAACTACATATTTGGCAGACTGTCATTCTGCCCTCCGGCCCCCTCAATTGCGAGATCAGAACAGACGTGGACCTATTAATCAACAGCATCGCCATTCTCGCCGGCTTCGGCCTGCTCATCTGGAGTGCCGATCGTTTCGTCGACGGCGCTTCCGCGACTGCCCGTAATCTGGGTGTGTCACCACTGGTGATCGGCCTGACCATTGTCGGTTTCGGAACTTCGGCGCCGGAGATGATGGTCTCCGCTTTTGCCGCCGCCGGCGGCAATCCGGGACTGGCGGTGGGCAATGCCATCGGCTCCAACATCACCAACATCGCGCTGGTGCTGGGTGCGACTGCCGTGGTCGTGCCGATGACCGTACATTCGAGCATCCTGAAGCGGGAGTATCCGCTGCTGCTGTTGACTACCGTCGTCGCCATCGGCCTGCTCGGCTGGGACAATCATCTGGGCCGCATGGACGGCATCCTGCTGTTCATGCTGCTGTTCGGTATTCTGTTCTGGCTGGTTCGCCAGTCGCTGAAAAACCGCGATAGCGATCCGATGATCCTCGAATACGAAATGGAAATCCCCGACGCCATGCCGATGAAGAAAGCCATCACCCTGCTGCTCGTGGGGCTGCTGGTTCTCTTGCTCAGCTCGCGATTGCTGGTCTGGGGGGCGGTGAACATCGCCACCGCCTTCGGCGTCAGTGACCTGATCATCGGCCTGACCATCGTCGCCATCGGCACCAGCCTGCCGGAACTCGCCGCCTCCATCGCCAGCGCCCGCAAGAACGAACACGACATCGCCATCGGCAACGTCATCGGCTCCAATATGTTCAACATCTGCGGCGTACTGGGTATCGCCGGCCTGATTCATCCGGAGACCCTGGACCCGGGCGTGCTCAGCCGCGACCTGCCGATAATGTTTATTCTTACCCTGATACTCTTTATTATCTCCTTTGGCTTCAGAGCACCGGGCCGCATCAATCGCTTCGAAGGCGGTTTTCTGCTGCTGGTGTATGCAGCCTACGCTGTGCTGCTGTATAACAGCATCACCGCTTAATCGAGCCTGGACTTCGTTTTGGATAAACAGCAACTCATTAAACTCGGCCTCGCCGTCATCGATACCGAACTCGATGCGGTACAGGCATTGCGTCCGCGTATCGACGACGATTTCGCCGCCGCCTGTGAGATCATGCTCGGCTGCACCGGCCGAGTGGTGGTCACCGGCATGGGCAAGTCCGGCCATATCGCCGGCAAGATCGCCGCCACCCTGGCCAGCACCGGCACCCCTGCTTTCTTCGTGCACCCGGGTGAGGCCAGCCACGGCGACCTGGGCATGATCACCGCCAAAGACGTGGTACTGGCCCTGTCCAATTCCGGTGAGACCGGCGAAATCCTCACCATTCTGCCGATCATCAAACGCCTCGGCGTACCGCTGATCAGCATGACCGGCAAACCCGATTCGTCCCTGGCCCGCCAGGCCAGCATCAATTTGCACACCGGCGTCGACAAGGAAGCCTGCCCGCTCGGCCTGGCCCCCACCTCCAGCACCACCGTGTCGCTGGTGATGGGCGATGCCCTGGCGGTCGCCCTGCTGGAAGCCCGCGGCTTTACCGAAGAAGATTTCGCCCTGTCCCATCCGGGCGGCAGCCTGGGCCGACGCCTGCTGCTGCATGTGCACGACATCATGCACACCGGCGACGACATTCCCCGGGTCAGCGCCGATGCCTCGCTGAGCGATGCACTGCTGGAAATGACCCGCAGCAACCTGGGCATGACGGCGATCGTCGATGCAGACGACCGGGTCCTGGGCATCTACACCGACGGCGATCTGCGCCGCACACTGAATAAAAACATCGACATTCACCAGGCAGCGATCAGCGAAGTGATGACCGCCAACTGCAAGACCACCCGCGCCGATGTGCTGGCTGCGGAGGTGCTGAAACAGATGCAGGACAACAAGATCGGCGCACTGCTGGTGGTTGACGAAGACAACCGACTGACCGGCGCACTCAACATGCAGGACCTGCTGCGCGCCGGAGTGGTGTAAGGATTCAGGCATCCGGTGGCAAGACCGGATCAAGCTGCAATGACAACAAGAGAACAACACATGCAGGACATTCTGGAAAAAGCCGCACGCATCAAACTGGTTATTTTCGACGTCGATGGCGTGCTCACCGATGGCTCGCTGTTCATCGGGGACGACGGTCAGGAATACAAAGCCTTTAATTCAAAAGACGGCCACGGTATGCGCATGCTGCAGGACGGCGGCGTGGATATCGCCATCATTACCGGTCGCGTTTCCAACGTCGTCGAACATCGGGTGAAGGACCTGGGCATCAAACATGTCTACCAGGG